>JBHEPI010000041.1:0-10975 GCA_046260345.1 Marinobacter sp.
AGCAGGTGGTAGTGGTTCCCCATCAGGCAATAGGCATGACAGAGCCAGTTATACTTTTCGCAAACGCTCTGCAGGATTTCAAGGTAACTTTCCCGGTCATCTGGTGTCTCGTAGATGGCTTCCTGGCGATTGCCTCGGGAGGTAATGTGGTAGAGTGCGCCTTCAAATTCCAGGCGTAGTGGTCTGGCCATTCCTTGGCTCCTTGTTGGTTACGGGTTGAGAGAGCTCTTTTCTCTCAGGGTCGAAGGGCAAGACCTGACCCCAATGTGTTTTTGACCCCAATGTGTTTTGTTGTGGGTTCATCAAAAACCTTCTATCGCTATGAACGGCAGCCTAAGCGGTCATTGAGGCCTTGCCCTCAAACTCCTCACTAACCTGGGCAAATATCTCCGTAACCGGCTTTTGCGGACCCGCTTTTTGCAGTTCCAGCACCCGTTTCCTTTGGCGCTTCAGTTCCTCGCTGGGCCTGGCCCACTCGCCCTCCGGCAGCGGCTCGGACCACTGGACCATGGCCTTGGGCAGCGCCTTTTTGCTCATGCGCTTGATCTTTTTAACCTCCCACTCCACCAGCCGGTTCGGGAGGGTCCAGAAGGTGACCAGGTGGTACAGATACCAGCCGATCAGATAGAACATTCCCCGTTTGCCGTCGCGGTATTCGTCATGAAGGCGTTTGCGGGCGTTGCGGAAAACGTGGACGCCTTCCCAGGGGGGATCGTCCGAGCCCTGGAGGTCCAGTGGGTCATGGATCTCCTTCAGTGTATGGACGTCGTACTCCATGTAAGCCCGGATGGCCTCCCAGTTGCTGATAGCCTGGGGCTGGCCGTAAGTCTCAAACTCCAGGGTGTATTTCTCGCCGGTTTCCGGGTGATAGAAACCGATGCCGAAGCCATACTGGCGCTGCACGCCGTATTCGGTAACGCCCTGCGCTTCCGTGACCCAGGCAACCAACTCTTCCCAGGGGACGAAGATGGGTTCCTTCTGTCCCTCTGGGACGAAACACACTTCCCGGCGTTGGCGGTTGAAGCGGGTGGGAATGATGGATTCAAGCTTCAGATGCCCTCGGTACCAGATACCTAGGCCCAACAACAAGAAAAAACCACATCCCCAAACCGCAATCCAGAACCCATAATCAAACATCTCCTGAAATACTTCGACTGCAGTCTCCAGCTCTCTACCGTGCGCGATTGCAAGCCCCGAGAAGATAAGCGGAAAACCAAAAGCACCAAGCAAAAAGCAAAAAAAGGGTATGCCCAGCGTAGCCCGCCAACCAAACACCGGCGTCACCCCGGTTCCAAAATCCAGGTAGCCCTCATTCACTTCTCCGACTGCATGGCCATGATCCATCGGCGGCAAACCGGTTGGCAGGGGCCTGGGTGCCAGGAAGGTTAACCGTCCACTCGGAAAGGGCTCGGAACGCCCCGCGCGGGGCGGCTGTTCGGGCTGGGTGCTTTTTGGGTTCATCAAAAACCTTCCATCGCTATGAACGGCTGGCTAAGCGACCACCAGGCAACCTCCGCTTCGGGGGGCTCCTGTATGGGTGTCAGGGGGTACCGGCTGTCGGGGGTCACCTTCAGCATATACACGGAGGCGGTGTAACCTCCGTCTTCCTGTAGTGTTTCCAGTTTGACCATCAGGATGAGATCCCGGGTGCGGATACCATGCCGGGTTTTCTCGTGGGCCGGGGGCGTGAAGGTCAGTTGCAGATGATCGGCATCGACCGGTTGCTCCAGGCTAGCCAGGATGGCGCCGGTACAGGGTACCCAGGTTTCCGGCTTGAGGGAGAACATCCCCCGTCGCCCGGGCTGGACTCGCCATGCGGCAATGGACACAAGGTGGGGCGCCTTGCCCTCCAGGGGCCCCATCAGGCTGTCTTCCGGCAAGCCGTGGCAATTTAACTGCAACCTGGTTGGCGCATCTCCCTTCGCCGACACTTCATCCAGGGTGACACTGTTGCCAATCCGCGCAAAAGCCTCTCCGTAGTCGTCAAGCGTGCCATTGTGGATCTGCCCCGCCTCCCTTGACCAAGGCGTGGTTTGTAGCCATTTATCCCGTTCGCTCAGGTTATAACGGTTATACATCCAGGTACCGCCCAACTCAAAAACCGTGAACACCAGCCCCGCCATGTTCAGACGGAAAAACAGGCGGGACAGGGTCTGGCCTGCCGTGGCCCAAGCTTCTGCCCGTGCGAGTCCTTTGCTGGCTCGGAGCACCGCCTGCCCCGCACTCAAAGTACGTCTGAATCCATACATGTTGGTAACCGCCAGACCAACACTACCAACCATACCGAGCACGGCACCAGCGTGGGCTTCTGAATTGCCGGTTCTGACAGCTTCCAACCAATTCTCCCGGTGCTTGTAGGCGCTGATGCTGGCGCTGATCGCGCCAGACAGATAGGCAGGACCACCAAGCCATACGTGTAGTTTTCCTATCCGGATATGCACACCCGTCACAGCGGTACTCTGCCAAGCACTGGCCAGGGCTTGGGCTCTGGCGCCATAAGCAGTATCCATGATGCCCTGAGCAGCCAGAAAACCCGCCGCTGCGGTCGCCCACGCGCTTTCATAAAGGCGCTGGTTATCACTAGAGAGTTCTGAATTCGAACCAATCTCGCTGGAAACATTCCACAAATTAACCAACTGTACTACGAACACCAAAACCCCAAGCCCATCCCCCATCAGGTTCAAACGGGGAGCCGAGGCCAGCCCCTGCCGGAAATGCCCGACAACGCGCCCGATTTCCTGCTGAGCCAATGCCGGAGGCGCCAACGTCAGGGCTGCACGGCCGGTGTCGGCGGGTTCCAGCTTCAGGCCGGTGTCGGTTTCCTCAACCGGGCTGAGGCCAGCGGCCACGAGTCTGCCAATGTCACGGTGCTCTTTGCGGGTAGCCTTGAATTCAGTCACCAACTCCTGGGCTTTCCTGGAGCGATGGCCATGGGTTGACTTGGCAACTTCATGGTCGTTCTTAAGCTGCCTCATCCGTTGATCAAGTTGCAGCATTTTTGTGACGTTGTCGCGGAACCTTGCCAATTCACTGTGTGATGCAAAGCGGAATTCTGCCTTACCCTGGTCGATGGCATCCAGCATTCGCCGCTTGAAAAAGTACGGCAGGTCGCGGAAGAGATCATCGAGATCAGGCAAATTCTGGCTATCGATGGCTTTGTACAGCTCCCCGACAGCGCGCCCCTTGGCTTGGGCAATAGCAGGAGCGATCGTGTCTCCCAGGGCCTCTGCTTTTTGCTGGATTTGCTGCGAGTAATTGGAAAATTCCGGGAGTTTTCCCTCTTCCGCCGCCTTTATCCGCTGGATCCAATCCGCTGTCTGTTCGACCACTTTGTACCCGGCCAGACCAACCGCTGCATAGGTCTTGGCCAGCTCACCGTCTTCAGACCGGTCACCCTTTGGCAGCGTCTGGAACAGGGGGCGACTGTATTGGGGGTGGTGTTCCAGCCAGGCCAGCACGCCTTCGATGGCGTCGTCGGAACGGCATATGTCCTTCAGGCAGGCGTACTCCAGGTCCAGGGCTGCCTCGATCTGCACCTCGTCTTCCGGGTCAAAATACCACGCAGCCTGGTGGTATCGATTGTCCGTCAGCAGTTGGACGCGGTCATTGGTTATGTCTGTCAGCAGTGTCTGCCAGCGAGCCAGTTTGGCGCGCTGGCCAGCCATGAACTGGTCCATGGCTTCACGGTCGATCAGGTCATTGATGCCACGGTGGCCGAAACCACGTCCTTCCAGGAGCGCCTTCAGGTTTTTGCGGTGATCCTTCTCCAAGGCGACAATGCCATCGATGTGAGACTCCACAAAATCCGGCCTGGCCCCTTCCATGGCCTGTCGCACATACCACTCGTCCACCGCTCGCTGCATTTTCGGAAGGATGCCGTAAGCATTCGTTCGGTCGGCCGTGGCCCGGACCTCTTCCACCCTTGACTTGGCCCCGGCGGGAAGCGAGTCGTCGTTGGGGCCCGGCCTCCTCTCGTCTTCAAGTTGTCTCAATGCCCCCAGCAATGCCGACTGGGTATCTGAGCGATCCTTTTCCGACATAGCCTCAAGGTCCTGCCGCATGGCGACAATGGCAGGGTGATCTGAATTGGCAATCATGGCATCCAATCCCTGTTCGTCCATCAGGGTCATGGACTCTATCAGGGTGCCAAGAAAATAGTCCCGCTCTTCGTCGCCCTCTTCTGTCCAGCTCTCAAGCCACCCCACCACATCGTCCTGGTGCTGGGCCAGGTCCAGCATCACGCCCACGTCGTCCCTCAGGACAAGGCAAAGGCAATTGGAGACATCATCGATGTCCTGCTGTTTGATCAGCTTGCCGAGCCGGCTCTTATGGAAATAGGGCTGGTTCTCCCAGTGATAGAGTTCACCTTCCTGGGGATGGGCACCTTCGGGGGGCTCCGGGGTGCCGTCTTCGGCAAATTCGGCCACCCATTCCCTGGCCTGGTCCGGGGTGAGCAGGTATTTGCCGCCGTTCAGGGGAGAGGCGCTGGCCAGGTCGATTCTCTGCAGCAGCGCATCGCGCTCTTGTGAGTCGTCCAGTACCTGGGCTTTCTTGCGCGCTGTCCACGCCATGTCCGAGAAGGCGACATACACAGCATGGGATACGGGATACTCCAGCTTGCCATCGTTATGCCCCGTCAGTTCACCGTTTTCATGCCGGTATTCGTGGAGCTCACCGGCATCGGCGTCCAGCACATAAAGGTAACCATGCCTTAGAAGTCGGTAACCCAGGGGGCGGCAGTTCAGTGCATAAGGGTACCCCGCGTCGGTATCAGCAGGCGCAACTTCCACCCGGCCATACCGAATAGGCAGCAGATGCACGGTTTTCATCAATGGGCATGAAGCGGGTTCATCAATGGGGGTGCCTGGCTGTTCCCAGCACAAAAGATCGTCGCTTGTCCGGTCGTCAGTGGGGCGTTGTATCCGTGTCATTGTTCATCCTTGCTCCGAGGGGAGGGCCGTTTCCATCACGGCATTTCTATCGGCTTGTCGTGGCAATGTTGCTAACAGGAATTGCATCACCTCCCGCAAATTGTTGCACCCGCTGCCAAGCGCCTCTTCCAGTACTCTCCCAAGTGCCGGGTAGGCATCCCTCAAATCAGGGCCACCCAACTGGCTGCGCATCGATTCATTCAGGTCGCTCCATATCTGCAGTGCGCCCTTACGCCGATTGAAGACTTCGAAAGCCCCTTTCAACTCCGGCGAGACCATCATTTTTCCGGGCTGGCCACCTGTGCTGCCTGGCTGAACAGCCGGGGGCTCAACCAAGTGCCACTGCTCGCTGATACGATCCGGAACGATCAACCGATCCACGGCCCTGGTGGGGAAACGGGGCAGATTGCCCCCGATCACCGTCCTGGCCAGCGCCGGATGGGCAATGCGCACCAGTTCATCACAGCCCGTCGCCATTTCTACCTGCAGGTGGGAGCGAATCCAGCGGGTGCAGGTAGCACTGTCTGTAGCTGAAATCAGCAAATACCCCTGCTCTTGCACTCCTCCCTGCTCACGGAATCCCTCCAGCACCGGGTCTTCCGGCCCACTGAGCCATACAAGCCAGGGGGACAGATCCGAAACCGCCTCCCAGCGAGTTGCAACGTACAAACACTCCGCGTCAAAAGGCTGACCACCGGCCCACTGATATATCTGTTCACCGAGCCCTGGGATAGCGACACCATCCAGAACCAGCCCAACCGAATGATGGTCAGGCCAGTGAACATGGTTAAACGGCGACTCCGATAGAGGCCAGCAATCGTGATTCATGAGTTTTGCTCCTCACAAACCGGGCAGGTAGCATTCCCCTTCCTGAGTGCCGCAAACTGAGACTCCACATTGATTGCCGGGGCGCTTTCCCGCTGCCCAACCTCCGCCAACGCATCCGGCTCTGGCGCCGCCGTTTGATCCCCCACAATAACCTGCGGCATTTCCGCCATCACCACACCCTGCCCCGAACCACTGCCCGGCGAGCCACCGGAATTGATCCTGATTCCCGGGCCTGCCAGCGTCACGCCGCTTGGGTCCAACTTCAGCAGGCTTCCGCCTGCGGAGATGGTGAGTTCGGCGCCGGCGTCCAGGACCACTTTGGTGCCGGCCTTGTGGTGGACTTCCGTGCCGGCTTCGCTCAGGGTGCCCTGGGCGGATTTCTGGTGGAAGGTGCCACCGATTTTCTGGCTGCAGTTGCCGCCGACGGTCTGGCGTTTTTCGCCATCCACCATGCAGTGATCGTTGGCCTTGATGTGACTGAATTCATTATTCTCCACCGTTCGGTGGCTTTCGTTTTTGACGACTTCGGTGCGGTTGTTCTCCGTCAGCAGGTCCAGGTCTTTCTGGGCGTGGATGTAGATCTGTTCCATGTCGGCTTCGTCTTCGAACCGCAGTTCGTTGCTGCCCTCGCCCTTGTGAGTCTGGGTCTTGAGGGTGGTTCTTGTCTTGTGTTCCGGCAGCGCATAGGGCGGAGTGTTGGTGGCGTGGTAGGTCCGGCCGGTAATGATGGGCTGGTCCGAGTCGCCGTCCAGGAAGGAGACGATGACTTCGTGGCCAATTCTCGGCAATGCCATGAAGCCATACTGGCCGCCGGCCCAGCCCTGGCTGACACGTAGCCAGGCGCTTGAGTGTTCGTCGTTCTTGGAGTAGCGGTCCCAGGGAAACCGGACCTTTACTCTTCCATGCTCGTCGCAGTGGATCTCTTCGCCGTCGGGGCCGGTAACGATGGCGATCTGTGGGCCGTCCATCAGTGGGCGGCATTCGACTTGTGGCCGCCAGGTGCGGTCAGCGGGGATGGCATTGAAGGCGTTGTGGTAGGTGGTGGCGCCACCATTGCCGTCCTCTTCCTGGGCCTGGGGCTGTTCGCCGGTGTGGGTAATGCGGGTGAACAGCCATTCCCGGTTCAGGTTGGGGTTATCGTGCTCACTGAGTTCGACTTTGGCCCCCACGGTGAAGTCCGGGCGGTTGCTCTGGCCATGGGCGACGGCCGCATCGTTTCGCAGGGCATCCAGCCGGCTTTCAGTAAACGGCTGGCCACTGGCGTCGGCCTTGAAGCGGCCGGGGTAGTCGTAGTGTTGATAATCCTCTCGCTGGGCATCCAGCTAGTCAGCCTGGCTTTCATGCATTAATGCGTAAGCAGGGTTCTTGAAGGTATAGTCCTTCATGGCCACGGAGGCCGCTCTCACCCGTTCCCGGTAGCTGAACTGGAAGATAGCGCTCTGGCGGGTGCTGCCGCCGGCCTTGGCGTTGTACTCCACCGGGGCCAGCCTGGGGGCATCGCCGTGGTGGTCGGCGATGATCAGGGCGGGTTCGAAATAAAAGTGCCAGCCTTCCTCGGCAGCCAGTCTCTCGATAAACGCCAGGTCGCTTTCCCGGTGCTGGACGCAGTATTCCCGTTCTTCGGGGGTGCGCTTTAAATCAAACACGGTGTTGATGATGCCCCGCTCTTCCAGCAGGGTGCGCACGATGGCGTCGGTGGTTTGAGTCTGGAAGATGCGACTGTTGTGCATCAGGTTCAGGCGCCACAGCGGAGGCTGGACGATGACTTCGTAACAGGTGCGGCGATGGCCGGAGTCACCCCGGGCGAATTCGTTGACCACGCCGTGGAAACGCCGAAGGGGCACGCCGTCCTGCCAGACCACCAGTTCCACGGGCTGCTCTAATACTTCTTCAGCCGCAATATCCGGTGCGGTACTGGCCAGTTCCAGCTTGCAGTGAAAAAGCGTCGATAGATGTTCGGTCAGTTCAAAACGGGCGACCACGAACAGGTCTTTGGGGAGTTGGCCAAGGGTGGCCGTGAACTGCAGTCCGGTTGCCTGGGGCATGTCTTCGATCCCTGAAGATTATAAAAGTGCGTCCGCTCATCCTGAGCTCGGCCGATTATAACGATCACGCCAAAGAATGTAACCCATTCAATGGCGTCAGACCCCAGTGCATTTTACACGGTTAAATGTATCGGGGTCTGACCCCAAGACTGGGAAGTTGACCTCATAGCGATTCTGCGGCACCCTAATCTGGTTTCATTATGCAACCGGAGATGACTTGTGAGCGAATATACCAATCGAGCGGTGATTCTTAACCAGCGCCCCCAGGGCGAAATTCAGGAAGGAGACCTGGTGCTGGAAGAGCGCCCGGTTCGGGAACTGAAAGATGGCGAAGTTCTGGCCAAGGTGCTGTGGCTGTCTCTGGACCCTTACATGCGCCCGCGCATGAACGACGCCAAGGGCTATATGGACCCGATCGGCATTGGTGAGGTGATTGTTGGCGAAAGTGTTGCGCGGATTGTTGAATCCCGCTCGGACGATCTGAAGGTGGGCGATCTGGTGACCTGCTACTCCGGTTGGCAGGAATACGTGGTGTTCCCGGGCAACGCCGAAATGGTCTACAAGATCGACCAGAAGGACAATGTGCCGCTGCAGACTTATCTTGGCGTAGCGGGTATGCCCGGGCGCACGGGATACTGCGGCCTGATGTATGTCGGCAAGCCGAAAGCCGGCGAAACCGTTGTGGTTTCAGCAGCGTCCGGCCCTGTCGGAACCGTCGTCGGCCAGACAGCCAAAAAAGAAGGCTGTCGCGCCGTAGGCGTGGCCGGTGGGCCTGAAAAGTGCCGTTACGTGGTGGAAGAACTGGGCCTTGATGCCTGCGTGGATTACAAGGCCGGCAACCTGGAAGCCGACCTTAAAACCGCCTGCCCTGACGGCATCGACATCTATTTCGAGAACGTCGGCGGTGCCGTAACCCGTGCCGTTGCTCCGCTACTGAATCCTGGAGCACGGGTTCCGATCTGCGGTTTTGTCTCAGCCTACAACGCGGAAGACATGAGCTCGGTAGAGACACCTTTCCACGTCCTGAAGGCGCTGGACCCGGTGCCGGAGCATCGCTTCTTCCTGGTAACCGAATGGCAGGACAAGCACCAGGAAATCACCAACATCCTGGCGAACCGCGTGGCCTCCGGCGAGCTGAAGTACCGCGAGACCATCGCTGAGGGTCTGGAGAACGCAACAGAAGCCTTTAAAGGCATGCTGAAGGGCAAGAACTTCGGCAAGCAGCTGGTGCACATCGCCGATTGATCCGGCAAACCTCCAGGGACGGAGGTTTAACCGCTATTTAACCCGCCACCTGCAACAATACCTTACCTATATTACGGTTATCCGCCACGTAAGCCATGGCTTCACCGGCCTTTTCGATAGGCCAGGCGCTGTCGATTACCGGATCAATCTGCCGCGCGGCGAGCAGTGGCCAGACGTGTTGATACAAGGCACTCATCACCTCGCCCTTGTCAGCAACCGGCCGCGAACGCAGGGTTGAGCCAATCAGGCGTTGGCGCTTCATCAACATCAGCCCGAGGTCCACTTCCGCCATGCGGCCACCCATCAGGCCAATCAGTACGATCCGGCCGTCCACGTTCAGCACTTTCTGATCGTCAGCGATATAGTTGCCGCCGACCGGATCCAGCACCATGTCCACGCCACCCCAGGATTTGATGGCATCGACGAATGAGCCGTCCTTGCGGTTCCAGACACCGCTGGCGCCCAGTTTGCGGCAAAATTCCAGTTTCTCGTTATCACCGGCAGTGGCAAACACCGGGTTTCCGAGCGCTGTTGCCAGCTGGATAACGGCAGTACCCAGCCCACTGGCAGCGGCATGAACAAGCACCTTTTCGCCGGGCTTCAGGGCCGCTTCGTGGTAGAGATTCAGCCAGGCGGTGGCAAACACCTCCGGAATTGCTGCGGCCTCTTTCAGCGTAAAGCCCTTCGGGATCGGCAATACCTGAACCGCCGGCACCACTACGTGGGTGGCATAGCCGCCGCCGGTAAGCAGGGCGCAAACCTCATCGCCGGGTTTGAGTTGATCCACGCCTTCCCCCACTTCGGAGACCACACCACTGACTTCCAGGCCAAGAATCTCGGAAGCACCGGGGGGCGGCGGATACACGCCGGCTCTTTGCATCAGGTCCGCCCGGTTGATGGCAGTCCACGCGATATCAATAGCCACATGATTTTCGGGCACCTCGGAAGGGATGTCATAGGCCTCCCAGCTCAATGTATCGCCACTGACCTTTATGGCTCTCATCATCTGTGGTTACTCCATAATTTGGGACAGACTCAGGATACCGTCTGCCACCCCAGGGTTGCACTGATCACTTTGTAATATTTCTTTTGCAGTTCGCTCAACCGCCAGGCTGCAGGTTCACAGGGCCCGGGGGGATCTGATAGCAACCGGCGCAGACACGTCGCCGCAGCTGTTGCTTCGGCGTCGGAATCGTCCTCGTGGCTGGCATAGAGTTGCGCTGCAGGTACGTACTCCGGGTATGCCAGACGATCCGGCGCCAGTGAGATACACCCCGCTGCCATGGCTTCCAGCATGGAAAGCCCCTGAAAATCATGAAGCGCTGTAGAGATAACCACATCCGCTTCGCCAAGCAGCCGGTCGTAGTCTGCCCTGCTTTCCAGGTAGCCCCAATTGGCAATGTGCCCGGAATACATATCGTGGATCCTGGCGAACGCGTCGGGCTGGTTACGGAACTGTTCCCCCACCACGCTTAAGCGAAAATCCTGACCAGCCTCTGCCAAGGCATCCAGCAGCAGTAACAGCCGGTCCGGTGCCTTGTCGTATTCCCAGCGATGGTTCCACAGGAGATGCGGGCAGGATTGGTTGATGTCCGGTTTGCGGCCGGTGAAAAGCCGATCCTCTATAGGCACGGGAACCACCCGGGACTTCCCACGGATACCCTCAATAAGCCCATCCGGCAGCCCGTCCGGCATCTTATCAAGAAACCGGTAAGCCTCACTCAGAAAACTCTCCCGGTTCCATTCACTATTGAACAACACAGTGTCTGCGGCAATCGCACTGTAAAGGTTGACCATTTTCGGCTCGGCGCTGGAATGCTGCCGGCCGGAGTCCGGATAGGCGAACTGGTTCTCGTGCATGTAAAGAATGGTCGGGGTTCGTGCCAGGTGGGGATGAAACCCCTTCAGGGACGCCAGATCCACCAT
>JBHEPI010000097.1:0-26897 GCA_046260345.1 Marinobacter sp.
GTTGAAGCTGATGGCTCGCGGTGGCCGATATGCGCGATTTCTATCTCAAGGACTTGACGCTCATTGGTTGCACGACCTGGGATGAACCCGTCTTTGCCAACCTTATCGATTACATTGAAAAGGATGAGATACGCCCTCTGGTCGCGAAATCATTCGAGCTGAAAGATATAGCAACTGCGCAAGATGGATTTCGCAAGAAGACTCATGTTGGAAACTTTGTACTGGTGCCGCCGCAAAACCCATGATTGCGCGCGTCACCACTGCTCCCTGTCTTCCGCACTTTCCTCGGCTTCAATTTCTGCCTTGCGCTGCTGGATTTTCTTCATCTTTTCTTTCGATATTGGCATCTTGCCGCTGTCGCGCAGCATGAACAGTCCACCAAGTACCAGGGCGATAGCCCCGAGCAGGAATACCCATCCTATCGTTGGCATAACCGTGACTCCCTGACTGGATTGGTTTCCTTTATAGTGGACCAGACACCTTGAGCCCTACAACCAGATTTCGGATATTACCGTATGTCCTTTTCACGGATTTACAATCAGGCAGCCGCCCGCAAGGGCGGAGAAGTTGCACTGCGCTCACTCCTGCCCCGGGTTGCGGAACCCGGGGAACTGGAAGCGCTGGGTGACGACCGTTACCTCTCCGAGGTCACCCGTTGCGTGTTTAAGGCCGGCTTTGTATGGCGGGTGATAGAGAACAAGTGGCCGGCCTTTGAGGAAGCGTTCAAGGGGTTTGTGCCACTTTACTGGCAGCAGGTGCCACCAGAGGTGTTGGAAGACCTGGCCCAGGATGAGCGCATTGTGCGTAATATGCAGAAAATCCGCACTGTGCCGGACAACGCCCGGATGATTGTGGATGGCGGCAGGGAATATGGTGGCTTCGGCGCTTTCCTGAACCATTGGCCCTCGGATGACCAGGTCGGGCTGCTGATGTGGCTCAAACGTAACGGCGCCCGGTTAGGTGGCAACACCGCCCAGTATTTCCTGCGCCGGGTTGGCTGGGACGGGTTTATTCTGTCTTCGGATGTGGCGGCCGGATTGCACCGGGAAGAGCGGCTGGACGCGTCACCGGGTAGCAAGAAAGCTCTGGTTCAGGCACAGGCCGCCTTTAACGACTGGCACCAGGAAACTGGCCTGCCCTACAGCCATCTGTCGCGGATTCTGTCCTACTCGGTGGGTGACTGAAGTCATTCGCCAAGCAGCAGCTCCTTGGCTTCGTTAACGCGGGCGGCAAAGTAGTTGCTACCTCCGCGGTCCGGGTGAATTTTCTGCATCATGCGGCGGTGGGCCTGGATGATATCGTCGCGGGTGGCCCCGGGCTCCACCCCGAGGATATCCCGGGCTTCATTTTCCGAAAGCGCACCGCCACGGTAACGTTCCCCGCTTTCTCCACTTTCACTGTCCTCTCCTGTGTGCGGGTCATCCCCGCGCCAGGAGTCGCCAAATCGTCGATCCAGATAGGTTTCCAGCAGACGAGCAGAATCGTCGTCATGCTGTCTGCAGTATTGCAGCAACTCGATAAACTCATCCTCCCCCAGATCCGCCAGTGTCCGTCCCGCCATGGGGCCTTTGAGTATCTCGCCACTCATGTCCCCCGAATCGTGGTCCAGGGTCATGTTGAGGATATCGCTTGCCACCTTGGACTGGTTGCCGGTTCGTGGCTGGGCGCCGTCGCCTCCCGCGCCACCACTCATGCCACCACCCAGCAAGGCTGGCAGGAAGCGACGTAACAGGGGAAACAAAAAACCCAGCAGGGCAAACAGAAAGTGCAAACGGCCCGTCAGCGCCATGATCACCACTATCAGGATGGCGGAAAACACCGCCAGTTTGATAATGGCCTGTTTGCGCTGGCTGACCGGCTGGCTGCGTAACCAGAACCATGCAACAACCGCGAAAATAATGATAAGAAAGGCTAATGGCACAATGGGTACTACCTGATCTGCTGAGTCAGTCGTTTCACTTCCGAGGAACTCCGGCTGGAAAAATCCTGCAACGCTTTGGCACCCCCGGATGCATAGACCGCAACGGCCGCCATAAGATCCTTCAACACCTGGGGACTGTTACGATCGAAGGGGGCATAGGCGCCACCGGAGAGTTTGCTTACCTGATGGAAAACTGCGCTGGCATGGGCGTCACCACCCTCATGAAACATGAAAACCGGGGTTCTGAGCATGCCCAGTTCGCCGGCAGTGTGGCAGAGTTCGTCGACGGGTTCTTCGCAACAATCACCGATAAACACCACTGCCTTCACCGGCTGGGCCCGGGTTTCCTTGAGCGCATGGCCCAGCACCCGGCTGATCTGGGTTCGCCCGCCCAGGCAGGAGACGCCGTTCATCAGGCTCAGCAGTTGCCCCGTCTCGGTGACAAACGCCGTGGATTTGAACTCGCGGAAACCCCGGTAGTAACAAAGCTGTATGGCCAGGCCACCGAGATCCCGGGTGGCCAGAAACAGCTCGCTCTGCAGGTCGCAGGCCTGGTCCCAGGTAGCTTCCCGGCTGGCGGTGGCATCCAGGGCAAAAATCAGCCGCCCTTGCCCACCGCTGCTTTGCGGCATCTTTTGAACCTGGTGAATAAACTGGTCTATCGACTGTTTGTCTGACCGGGTGCTGACAGGTTTGTCATTCTTCGGCATAGGCTTGGAGATTCCCGAGTGAACGGTTTCTTCAATATTGGACCCGCAGCTTCCCGCCTACAACCAATCTCATGGAGAATCGCAAAGGTCTTTTGCAGAATTTTCTGGATAGACAGGATTTTTCCGGGCGTGGCCGGCCTATGTCAGAATAATTTACAGATTACCCATCATCTTTGATGCCATACAGCCCCATGACCATAACCTTCATACATTTCCGCAATGATGGCCCGTAATCTGCTTCCTGCTCGACGACCATATCACTGGCGAGCAGAGCCTTTTAACGACATGCTTGAGGCCACTATGAACCGGACTATTGAGCTGCTCAAATCACACCGCTCGATCCGCAAGTTCCAGAACTGGAAAGTTCATCGCGACCTTTTTGAGGAGTTGATTCGCGCCGGCCAGACAGCCCCCACATCTAGTCATGTTCAGGCCTATTCCATCATCCACGTGGTCAACCCCCGAAACCGTGAGGCCCTGGTGAAGCTGAGTGGTGGCCAGCGTTACGTTGCGGAATGCTCAGATTTTCTGGTTTTCTGTGCGGATATGAAGCGGGCTATGGATGCCGCCGAGCGAACCGGTGCCGAGGTGGTGCGCGGTATGACCGAGCAACTTTTGGTGGCTAGCATTGATACTGCTCTGGTTGCCCAGAATATTGCTACGGCGGCAGAATCCGAAGGTTTGGGTGTGTGTTACATCGGTGGCATCCGCAACAATCCGGCGGAAGTGAGCAAGTTGCTGCGTCTGCCGGACCACGTTTACCCGGTGTTCGGCATGTGCCTGGGCTATCCGGACCAGGATCCTGAGGTGAAACCACGCCTGCCAATGGCGTCGATCCTGAAGGAGGATTATTACCAGGACGAGCAGGACCCGGAGCTGGTAGCGGAGTTCGACGCCACCATGCACGCTTACTATCAGTCCCGCACCGGCGGCAACAAGGACACCAACTGGTCGGAACAACTCAAGCCGCTTTTCACCTCAAAGCTGCGCCCCCACATGCGAGACTTCCTGCGCAGCAAGGGCTTCGAGATGAAGTAGGAGCATGGACTCCCCCGCAGGCTCAGGCATAAAACAGCAATGGCACAAACGCCACCAGCACCAGCGAAATGCCCATGGCAATCAGCGGCATGATGATGCGTTCATGGCGCTGGTAAAAGGTGCCTTCTTCCTGCTGCGCCGCCAGCACTTCCGCTTCACCCACCACCTGACGGGTTAGCAGGTGGTTCAGTGCCACCGGCGGGCTCAGGTAGCCCAGTTCGAAGGCCACCAGGGTCACCATCCAGAAGTGGATCGGGTGGATACCGCTGCTGTAGGCGATGCCGGCGACAGTGGCCGTCACCAGGATAACGGCACCAAAGGCGTCCATGATCATCCCCAGGATCACCAGAATGACCACCATCAAAAACATGGCGGACCAGGCGCTGTCGAACGACTGCGGGAAGGTTTCCATCAGGTGGGAGCGCTCGATTACGCCACCAATACTGACCGACAGGCTGAGCAATAATAGCAGGGCACCTATTTCTGCCGTTGTGTCGTTGGTGGCGGAGCGCAGGCTGCGCTCCAGGCCCTGGTGATTGAGTTCACCACTGGCCCGACCCTTCCGGTTTTTCAGGCTGATGTGTTCATACAGCAGGATGGCCAGCATGATCACCGGCAGCAGCCGGGGCGCCGAAAACTCGTCCATTTTCACATCCAGGGCGAAACGGTACAGCAATACGACCGCGGCAATAACCAGTGCGTAAGGGATCAGTTGTTTCAGCGCCCCCATCATCGGGGGCAAGGCGATTGACGCAGGTGCCAGCTCAAACCTGTTCTGGCGATTGACCGTCAACGCTACCGCAGTAAACATCACCGCCGTCAACACGAACACCCAGATACCCCACCCGAACAGTTCGTCGGTCGTGACTTCCCGGTTCAGGTAGGCAATGACCACCACCAGCAGGCATGGCCGCAGGACGACGCCCATGGAGCCTGACATGGCAGTTGCTGCCAGCGCCAGGTGCCGGCGTGCGCCGGCGGCACGCAACTCGCTGTAGATAACGGCGCCAGCCGCAATAACGAAGATACCGGAAGCACCGGTATAGGCCGTAGGTACTGCGGCAACCAGCACCGCCACCACAGCCAGCAATTCCGGTGGCATGCGCCAGGGCCGGAACACATTGAAGACCAGGGTGGCAAGGCGGGTCTGCTTGAGCATCATACCCACCCATACGTACAGGCCCACGTTGAGGAACATGTCCGACAGTTCCATCATCTTGCCGAGATAGATGCCGATCCCGGAGGCATGGCCGATGAGGGCAAAATAAGTACCGGATATCAGGCACATAACTGTATAAAGCGGCACCGCCAGGAAGGCCTTGTCCAGCTTTCCGCCCTCCCGCAGATCATCCGGCACCCGGATCAGCCGGTAAAGGCTGGCAAGAGTGAGCGCGGCAAAACCGATGATCCAGAGATTATGGAGCAGCAGTTCTTCGGAGGACATGGAATTATCGGAGCCGAAACTGGACTGGCGGAAAATCAGACTGGAGCCCAGCAACATGGCATTGGCCACGGTTTGCAGGGTATGGGAAACGGTGTAGTCGAGGCGGGTCTCCATAGCCCGCATGGCAATATGGTGGCGCGTCAGGGTGGCAGTCACGGCACAGAGCATCACCAGAATGACCAGAATGTAACGCTGTGACTCCAGGCCGAAGGCAATCAAGTCGGCAATGGATAGCTCCACCGTTCGGTAGGCCCTCACACCGGGCGTCAGCTTGTTCTTGAGGTCTTCATAGTTCGCGTAGCTCTTGCGGCAGTCTTCCACAGAGCGCTCAATGGACAGGCGGATCTTGTCCGGGTCCTTGTCTGAGTCACCCAGCAATGCCGCCATCGGGTTATCGCCGCCCTCGTCCGCCAGTTTTGCCTGAACGGCTGCCTCAATGTCCCGATCAGGATCGCAGCTCGGCGCTACCGGATCGGCTCTGAGCTTGTAGTAGCCACTCCAGAGTTGCTCGCCACCACGCAGCATCTGATTGTGGATATCGCTACTGGTAGAAAACAGCACCACCGCCAGCAGCAGAAAACAGGCCGGCAGGGAGGAAAACCACTCCCGACCACTACGGTGAAAAACACCCTGGGACATAACAGTTCACTCTGGAAATATTGATTTACAGCAGATCGTCCAGATCCATGGTTTCGACGGCTTCCTTCTCGTCATCCCAGAAGGTTCCAAGCTTGCCCGTAGGCGTGCGGTGCCCGGTGTTCTCCATCCACATACGGTCGGAGAGGGCGACGATCATCTGGGTAGCCATGGCGTCCACGAACTTCCATTCCTCATCCGCCGGTGTCTCATGGATAGCCTCAGCATGGCTGCGGATAACCGAGCGCAGACGCTCATCGTCACCCTTGTTCTGGGCCGCAATGGCATGGAACACATGGCTGATTCTGACACCGGCCTCTTCACCCTGATCGTCGGCGATCTCCAGACGCTCGAAGGGGTCTTCGCCGTCCGGAAGGGCTCCGGGAATCATCGCCCACACCGTGGCGCGCAGTGCCATGGGGGCGCCCCACCATTTGTCGTTTTCCAGGCAACTGGTGGCCCGGGCGACGGTTGAGCCAATGTTCTTGGGAACACCGATGGACGAGGTGGACTGGATCTCGGCGTTCAGGGCCTGCAGGCCTGACAGCAGGCCTGCCATGTAGATAAACTCGCCAAGGTCATCGTCGAAGCCGGGGCATTCGCCCTCGTCCGGCTCGCCGTAGAAGGCATTGTGGTGTTTCCAGCCCCGGTGATAACGCCTGGCAGCCAGCGACAGAGCGCGCTTCTGCCGGATGATGGCATCTTCGGCTTGTTCCGGATTCCTGGCGCGCATTGCGCCCAGCCCGGCCAGTTCATGCTCACGGGCCTGTTCCTCGGCACAGCCGCCGGCGGACAGGTAGAGCATCACCGCCAACTGGTCCGGCTCACTGGTTACCCGGCCGAAGGACATCAGCAGAGGCGCCGTGGCCTCACTCATGGCACATCCCATGGCCAGATCTTCGCTCTCAAGCAGGTAGGGCACGGTATGATTGCGGGAGAACCCCTGCATCACGTCACCGGTGGTTTTGTAGATCATGTTGTTGACGACACCACAACCACTGAGAACCATGCCCGCAAGCACAGCCGTTACGGCACCGCGTAACCGGAAAAACCTGTAAGAAATCCGGCTGGCAGGATTCTGAATACGGGTCATAACTTCATACCTTTTACGTGTCAGCGTTTGTTATTGTTTAGAGTTGTTAGGCTTCAGGGCCCCTTTCAATCCGCCGTATCGGCCTCTGTCCGGTACCGGGCGACCCTCTGTTACAGTTTGTAACTGAAATGGCATTATCACCCACAACTCCCTGTTTTTATGAGACTCCGCGCGCAAATGGCGCCAGAGATTGAAATGCATTCGGATTACCGGTTTGCACAATGGCCCGCAACCCGCTATAGATTTGGTCAGCCGGCGGTTTCGCATCCACCGGCCATTGACCAAAAATGACAAAAGGGAGTACCCGATGCGCAAACCTGAACTTGCCGCCGCTGTTGCAGATCAAACCGGATTAACCCGGGACAAGGCCAGCGAAGTTATCACCGCGATCACCGACCAGATCTCTGCCGCCGCCGCCCGTGGCGAAGACACCACCCTGATCGGATTCGGTACCTTCAACATCCGCAGCCGTGACGCTCGCGATGGCCGTAACCCACAAACCGGCGCAACCATCCGGATTCCTGCCAGCAAGACTGTCGGCTTCAAGGCAGGCAAGGCGCTGAAAGACTCAATCCGCTGAAGCAGCATCCGGGGCCATCCGGCCCCCGGACATCATCGATTCATGACGCACACTCGGAACGCGATCCATCCACACGGCAACGAATTGCTTTCATCAGTTTGATGGCGCGTTCGTCATAGACACCGTCTTCCAGCAACGACAGGCGCACCTTGCGCAGCATTTTGTCGTACTCGGCCACATCTTCCTGTGGCGGATGCATCCAGACATCTTCCGGAATGCCGGCTTCAGCCTCGGCGATGATTTCGTAGGCTTCATCGATGCGCTGGATCGCCTGGTCACGCACCATCTGGCCGGCACTGTCCGGGAAACGGTCACGATGGATAATCACCTGGAAGTTCATATAGGCCAGCGCATACTTGAATACCCCGCCATTCGGGGCCACGCCCTTGTAGAGCTCCAGCGGCGAGTAGGCCACTGCCGGTGCATAAGCCAGGTCGACACTGCCATTATTGAACTTGCCGGCGAAGTTGGCGGAGTTGGACCCCACCACGGAGGCGCCCACATGGCGCACCATACGCACTGACGCGTTGTCAAAATCCAGTGTGGCAATTCGCTTGCCCTGCAGTTTCTCCACCGAATCGACAGCCCGGTCACGGGTGTGCAGATACACCGCCCCACCGGGGAACACGCCGGCCACTTCGTAGTCGCCGTCAATCAGAAACGAGCGCGCCTTTTCCTGGCTGAGAGTGTTATAGAGCAACCGCATTTCCTCTTCGCCCGGCACGGCACCCATCGCTTCCAGGGTACCGGTGAACTTGTTGAATTCACGGGCGCGGGTTCCCGTAAGCAATACCGCATCACACTGGCCCGCCTTGAAATCTTCGGCGGCGACTTTCTCGTCGGTGTAGGCGCGCAGGTCCAGCTTGATGCCTTCTTTGAGGGCAATCGGCTTGAAGGTTTTGGTGATGGCAAACAGGGGACCGTTGGCTCCGACCGGATCAAACACACAGAAGCTTCGCTCCATGAGGTCCGATTCCGCCTGAGCGAACGGTGACAACGCAATAGTGGCACACAGGGCGACAACCGCTGTGGCCTTTCGCGGGAGGTTGACTAGTTTCACGGGGATGACTCCTGAATTATTATTGTCGCGTGACCGCACATCCGTTTGTGCGTGTGTCACCGCATTTCCCTGGCCGAGATTAGGCCGGTCATGACAAGAATACGTTGGCACGGGTGCCTGTCATCAAGGGCTCTGAAGCAAAAAGGTGAGGAACTGTGACGGGCTCGACAGAGGTTTCGCAACCTCTGCCACATTTTGCCGACATGCTGGCCTGAGCTACTGGTTATTACAGGGCCAGGCCTGCTGACCGTTGCACAAGGTGAGACCAACCACACCCGGCAGCTCTTTCCCGGGCAGGGGCACGTGGTGCCCCATTGAGCAGAGGGTGTTTTCGTTCGCCACCCAGGCGGCCGCGGGGTCAAATACACACAGATCTGCGACCTCGCCCTCCTGAAGCCGGGCAGAGCGACCGATTACGGCTGCCGGGCCGGCCGTCAGTGCACGGATCAGGCCTGCCATGTCCAGCTCTTTACGCTCCACCAGCAGCAACCCCATGGAAAGCGTCGTTTCAATGGTGGAAAGGCCCGGTTCCGTGGCCGCCATCGGCGCCTGTTTGGCGGCTGAGTCGTGGGGCTGATGCTGGCTGGTGATGGCGTCAATCACGCCATCGCGAACGCCGGCCAGCAGGGCTTGCCGGTCCTTCTCCGAGCGCAATGGTGGCCGCACATGGTAGCGGCTATCGAAACCGGACAAAGCCTCTTCCGTAAACATCAGCTGATGCATGGCGACGTCAGCGGTCACGGCAATGCCGCGTTTGCGGGCGTCCGCCAGCATCTCCACACTACGGGCACAGGATAGCTGGCTCAGGTGCAGGCGAACGCCGGTTTCTTCCGCCAGCAGCAGCATTTCCATCATCGCAGCGGTTTCCGCCACTTCCGGAATGCCGAGCAGACCCAGCCGGGATGCGACAAGGCCATCATGGGCATAGCCATCCGCCGCCAGTGCCTGGTTCTCGGGGCTGAACATCACGGTCAGACCGAAGGTCCGGGCGTAGGCCATACAGCGGCGCAGCACCCGCGCATTTTTCACCGGGCGGGCACCGTTACCCAGGGCAATGCAGCCTGCCCCCGCCAGGCCAGCCATATCGCTGAGCAGATCTCCGTTCAGGCCCCGGGTGATGGCACCGACCGGCAGTACCCGCACGGCAGAGCGCTTGGCGGCTACGTCCAGTATCAGGTTGGTGACCGCGCCTGAATCATTCACCGGTGACGTATCCGGCGAAGCACACAAGGTGGTAAATCCGCCGTGTGCTGCGGCCAGGGTTTCCGAGGCAATATTGCCTTTCTGGCCATTGCCCGGCTCCCGCAGGTTGCAGCACAGATCGATGAAACCGGCTGACACGATGCAGCCGTTGGCGTTGAAATCACTATCAGCCGACTGTGGTTCGGCGGCTTTGCCGAGTGCGGCGACGCGTCCGTCCCGGACAAGAATCGTGGTTTGCTCACCGGAACTCGTCAGGCGGCCACCGGTAATTTTCAGGCTGCTCATCCCTCAGCCCTCCCTGCCAGCTTACGATTGCGATCAGCTACCTGCCCGCCCATGGCCATGGACATCACCGCCATGCGAATGGCGATACCGTTGGTCACCTGATTCAGGATCACCGATTGCGGCCCGTCGGCCACGGCCGATTCTATCTCCACACCCCGGTTGATGGGGCCCGGGTGCATCACGATACAACCGGGATCCGCCAGCGCAAGTTTTTCCTGGTTCAGACCATAGAGCCGGTAAAACTCCCGTTCACTGGGCAGCAACGCCCCTTCCATCCGCTCTTTCTGAAGCCGCAGCATGATGACCACATCCAGGTCTTTCATTCCCCGGGTCATCTCGTATTCCACCGTGCAACCCAGGCTTTCCACATCCGTTGGCAACAATGTGGCCGGTGCGATCACGCGCACTTCGGCGGCTCCCAGCTCATTCAGTGCACGAATCTGGGAACGGGCCACCCGCGAGTGCAGCACGTCACCGACTATGGCGACTTTCAGGCCCTCGAACCTGCCCTTGTGCTGGCGGATGGTGAGCATGTCCAGCATGGCCTGGGTGGGATGGGCATGGCGGCCATCCCCGGCATTGATAATCGCAACACCGGGAGTGACGCTTTCGGCAATAAAGTGGGGAGCACCACTCTGGGAATGGCGCACCACGAACATGTCGCTGGCCATGGCTTCCAGGTTCAGCAGGGTATCGGAAAGTGACTCGCCCTTGGATGTGGCCGAGGTGTTGATGTCCAGATTAAGTACGTCTGCCGACAGGCGCTTGGCGGCCAGTTCGAAGGTGCTGCGGGTACGGGTACTGGATTCGAAGAACAGGTTCACAACGGTGCGCCCGCGCAACAATGGCACCTTCTTGATACTGCGCTCCCCGACTTCAATGAAGGAGTCCGCTGTGTCGAGAATTTCGGTCAGCAGCGCCCGGTCCAGCCCGTCCAGGGTCAGGAAGTGACGTAACTGGCCGCCAGCAGTAAGCTGCAGGGATGTCGAGGAAGGGTCATTTACCGTCATGGGTCGCCTGTTGGTGTTATGTGTTCGCTGATTACTTGCCCGTTTCCTGTAATTCGATGTGCAGTGGGTCCGGCCCGCGCAGTTTGACTCGCTGATGTGGCGGAAGTGAAAGCCGTTTCCCGGTCACATCTGGCTGAATTGGTAATTCCCGCGCACCCAGATCCACCAGGGTGGCCAGGATAATACTCGCTGGCCGGCCGTAGTCGAAGATTTCATTCATCGCCGCTCGGATGGTGCGGCCGCTCATGATGACGTCGTCGATCAGGATAATATCCCGGTCTTCCGTGCCGAACGGCAGGCTGGAAGGCCTCACCTTCGGGTTCAGGCCGATGCGGCTGAAGTCGTCCCGGTAAAACGAGATATCCAGTTCGCCCCAGGGCTCCTCAAGGCCCAGGCGTTTGCTCATCACGTCCGCCAGCCAGACACCGCCGGTCCGGATACCGACCAGCGCCGGAGCGGTGACGCCACGCTCTTCCAGTTTCTTGCGCAGGCCCGTTTCCAGGTCGTCCAGCAGCTGGTCCATATCAAGCAATGCAGTCATTTCAGTCCTCATACGTAGCAGTCCGATCCGGGTCAGGCAGAACGGGTTTGCTGCTCGTTAAACCAGGTTTCCAGAATCAGTACGGCGGCACGGTCGTCAACGCCGTCGCGGCCAAAATCACGGCTGCCACCGGCGGCCATCACGTCACCTTTGGCTTCGAAACTTGTCAGCCGCTCGTCGACCATTTCCACCGCAACGTGAAAGCGGCCGTGTAACCGTTTGCCGAATTTGCGGGCCCGGGCACACATGTCGTTCTCAGTGTCGTCCATGTTCAGGGGCAGACCTACCAGCACCAGGTCCGGCCTCCACTCCGCCAGCAGGCTGCCGATCCGGTCCCAGTCTGGCACACCGTCACGGGCCGGCAGCATGGTCAGGGGCTTGCCGGTACCCAGCATTTCCTGGCCGCTGGCGACGCCAATGCGGCGGGTGCCGAAATCAAAGGCCATTACCCGGCGGTCTCCTGCCTCAGGCATGGCCGACAAACTCGCTGAGCTGCTTGAGATCGATGCCGATCAGTTTCAGCACGGCCTGGTACCGGTCTTCCCAGGGCGTGCGGAACAGAATGTCAGGGGTAGCCGGGCAGGTCAGCCAGGCGTTGCTTGCCAGTTCGTCTTCCAGTTGCCCTTCGCTCCAGCCTGCGTAGCCCAGGCACACCAGATAGTGTTCAGGCCCCTTACCGGCCCCGATGTCAGAGAGGACATCCCGAGAGGTGGTCAGCAGAACGTCGTCGGACACCCGTGCCGTGTTTTGCCAGCCTGCGTCGGGGGAGTGCAGCACGAAGCCGCGTTCCGGCTGAACCGGGCCGCCGCCATAAACCGGCACGTCCAGCTCGCCACCGTCCATGTCCAGCTGTTCAAGAATTTCCCCCAGATGGATGTCCAGAGGGTGATTCACCGTCAGCCCCAGGGCGCCCTCATCGGAATGCTCGCACAGATAGATCACTGCGCCGTGGAATCGTGGATCCTGCAGATAGGGAGACGCCACCAGAAACTGGTGCCGCAGGCTGTGTGGAGAGTATTTTGATGCTGTCATCCTGAGGTCAGCCCCCGCCGTTCAAATACCCAGGTGCGGATAATTTCCAGTTCGTCGACATTCTCTCGCATATCATCCGGGAAAGGCGCAAACGGCGCCGCCATTCTGACGATACGAATGGCGGCATCATCAAGCACCGTGCTTCCGGATGACTCGAGTATAGCCAGTTCCTTGATTGAACCATCCTTTTTCAGGGAAACCAGCATGCGCAGGGTGCCGTAAATGCCCTGCTGCCGCGCCTCTTTAGGGTAGTTGATGTTGCCTACCCGGGTCACCTTGCTGATCCAGTTCTGCACGTACCAGGCATTTGTCGATTTCAGGGTAGAAGCCGCCGTCACACGCATGACCCTTGGTTTCTTGGCGTAGGCCTGCCGCTGCTGGTCAAGCCTGGCCTCCAGGCTGGCGATCTCCAGACTGCGCTCCATCAGGCTTTTCTTTTCCTTCACCGGCAACGGCTCTTCCTGTTCCGGTTCAGCGGCATCAGGCTTCGACACCTGGCGCTCGCTGCTCGCTTCGGTCTGCACCACAGGCTGTTCCTGCTGGCGCACCGGCTCAGCCTGGGACGGCGGTTCAGGCTGAACTTCGGCAATCTCCTGCTGGCTCATCTCTGTCGGCTGCGGCGAGGTCATCTCTACCGGTTCCTCTTCAGAACCGCTGCCTTTCTGGCTGGTCTGGGCGAGGAAGTCGGCCTCTTCCGGATCCGTCTCGTCATCATGCTGCGACAGGGTGATTTCCATGGTCTGAGCAGAGGAACGCGGCTGCTCTGGCGCAAAGGTAATGCCCAGCACGATAATGGCATGGAGCGCCAGCGCCATAAAAAGCGTAAAAGAAAACCGATCAAAATCGCTGACCTGAACTGCCATTCCTGCTGCTTACCTCGGTTAAGCCCGACCAGGACCCATTATTTAAGACGGCGCTCTATGGCATCCATCAACTGACTGGAAATATCGATTCCAAACGCGGCATCAAGTTCCCGGATGCAGGTCGGGCTGGTGACGTTGATCTCGGTCAGGTAATCGCCGATAACGTCGATACCCACAAATATCAGCCCTTTTTCCTTGAGCACCGGCGCCACACGATCACAGATTTCCCGGTCGCGGGTGGTCAGCTCACGGCCTTCGCCCCGACCACCAGCGGCCAGGTTGCCGCGATTCTCACCATGGGAGGGGATGCGGGCAAGTGCGTACGGAACCGGTTCGCCATCAATCAGCAGGATACGTTTGTCACCCTGCTTGATCTCGGGAATGTATTTCTGTGCCATAGCCTGATGGGCACCGTGGCTCGTCAGGGTTTCGATGATCACCCCGAGATTGTCGTCATTTTCCTTGACCCGAAAAATGGAACGCCCGCCCATGCCATCGACCGGTTTCATGATGACATCACCATGCTCGGCGTAGAATTCCTTCAACCGCTGGGCAGAGCGGGTCACGATCAGCGGCGGCGTGCAGTCTTCGAACTGGGCGGCAAACAGCTTCTCGTTGCAGTCCCGCAGCGTCGAAGCCGGGTTGACCACCAGGGCACCCTGCTGCTCGGCAATCTCCAGTATATAGGTGGCCATTATGAACTCTCGGTCCACCGGCGGATCCTGGCGCATCAGGATAACATCCAGATCACCCAGTGCCCGGTCCTGGCTGCCGGCAAAGCTGTGCCAGTCTTCCGGGTTCATGTGCACAGTCAGGTCGCGGGTCCGCGCCCTCGCCTGCCCGCCTTTCAGGTAAAGGTCCGGCAGCTCCATGTACTCGATCTGCCAGCCCCGTTTCTGGGCCGCCAGCAACATCGCCAGTGAGCTGTCTTTCTTGAAATGGATCTTCTCGATGGGGTCCATCACAATTCCGAGTCGGACTGTCATAATGCCTCGTCAGGTAAAAAGTTGAAAACACGAACCGGTCTGCAGAGCGCTCTGACCAATAAGTGCTATGCTGTGTCCACAGATGGTATTGTACCCGAGCCGCGAATGCATCCGGAGAAATCCCTCACCAATTACGTGACTTCCCCGGCAGAAGTACATTTGGTCACAAAGTTATACTTTTTATCCGGCCACCAATACTCTATAAATGAGCGGGATTTATAGAACAACGTTAACGTTTGTGTTAAAAACCCCGGTTGAAAATAACGACAGTCGCAGAGCGCAAGGCAGTTGGACAATGGATGACAACTTCGAGAATCTGAAGATTATGGTGATCGACGACAGCAAAACCATTCGTCGCACCGCTGAGACCCTTCTTAAGAAAGTCGGTTGCGAAGTAATCACGGCAACAGATGGCTTTGACGCTCTGGCAAAAATTGCCGACTCCCAGCCTGATATCATTTTCGTTGACATCATGATGCCCCGGCTGGACGGCTATCAGACCTGCGCACTCATCAAGAACAATTCCTCTTTCAAAAAGACGCCGGTTATCATGCTCTCCAGCAAAGACGGACTGTTCGACAAGGCCAAAGGCCGAATTGTCGGATCAGACCAGTATCTGACCAAACCGTTCAGCAAGGACGAGCTTCTAAACACGATTCGCCAGTACGTTCCCCAGGCGGAACAATAAACCTGCTGAAGCAAAGAACTATTGAGGACACCATGGCCCGCATTCTGATTGTTGATGATTCCCCGACCGAGGTTAAGAAAATTTCGACCATCCTGGAAAAGCACAAGCACGAAGTGCTGACTGCCGATAACGGCGCCGACGGCGTTGCCAAGGCCCGTGCCGAAACTCCGGACCTGGTCCTGATGGATGTGGTCATGCCGGGCCTGAACGGCTTTCAGGCAACCCGCCAACTGACCCGCGCGCCGGAAACCGCTTCCATCCCCGTCGTTATTGTGACCACCAAGGATCAGGAAACGGATCGCGTCTGGGGTACCCGTCAGGGTGCCAAAGGTTACCTCGTAAAACCCGTCGTTGAAGACGACCTGATAAAAACAATCAACAGCCTGATTGCCTGAACCCCAACCATGGAGTAAGCATGTCCGCCCAGGCCGCCCCCTTTGCAGTTCTGACGGATATCGCCCGACGCAGCCGAGCCATGGCTGCCGGCCTGCCGGAACAACAGGAAGCCGTCGAACTCTGGAACGGGATCGGTTTCGTTCTTGCGGGCGAGCGATATGTGGCGCCCATGGGCGAAGTCTCTGAAATTCTCCATGTCCCCCGCTATACCCATATACCGGGGGTTCATCAGTTCATGATGGGTGCCGCCAATGTACGGGGCCGCCTCCTGCCACTGGTTGATCTTGCCGGCTTTTTCGAAATCCCCCGCTCTTCCAAAAGCGCCCGCGAACGCCGGGTGCTGGTTGTTGAACAGGGGGATGTGTTCAGCGGGCTGGTAGTGGACAGTGTCTCAGGCATGCAGTATTTCGCAGTGGACAGCTTCGTGGCATCGCCAGAGGATGTGCCTGCAAGCGTTCAGCCGTTTGTAAATGGCGGTTACGAGCGTAATGAGGAAGTCTGGAAAGTGTTCTCCGCCGCCGAGTTGCTCGGCGACGAACGCTTTCTGGACGTAGCGCAATGGTAAGGGTGGTGACGTCGGCAGGAACACCTTCCCGCCTGCCCAACGCCCGCAGAAACAAACTTGCCAATATTACGAAGAGGCCGGGAGCCAGAAAATGAAGAATAGAGCCGGAAGACTCAGTATGGGACAGGGAGGCAACAAACTGGTTGCCGGCCTGATCGCCGCACTGATCGCATTGACCGTCCTGCTCGTTGCAGTGCTGTTCATTATCAACAAGGACAGCCAGAACGATCAGGCATACATTGCCCACGCCTCGGAGCTGAGGGTACTGTCACAGGAAATTGCAAAAAACGCGACGGAAGCAGCTGGCGGCACCGCCTCAGCGTTCGACGCCCTGCGACGTTCCCGTGACGAATTCGAGCGCCTCTGGGGTTATGTGGTTGATGGCAACCCGGATACCGGCCTGCCCCCCAGCCAGACCGCTCAGGACAGCGATGTCCAGGCAACCTGGGAGGAAGTCCGTGACAACGCCGACAGCATTCTTTCCACTCAGGATGCGGTACTCGGCCTGCACGAAGTTGCCCGCACCCTGAACGAAACCATCCCGCAGCTGCAGGTGGAATACGACGACATCGTTCAGATCCTGCTGGACAACGAAGCGCCGGCCGAGCAGATTGCCCTGGCACAACGCCAGTCACTGCTGGCAGAGCGGATCGTGCGCTCGGTTAACAACGTTCTTTCCGGTGATGAAGACGCCGTCATCGCCGCCGACCGTTTCGGTCGTGACGCCAACCTGTTTGGCCGCGTTCTCCAGGGGCAGGTGGAAGGCAACCAGGCCATGGGTATCACCCGGGTTGATGACGAAGATGCTATCTACGGCCTGGAAGCTGTGGACGAGCTGTTCGAGTTCGTATCCCAAAACGTAGACGCCATCCTTGAAGCCTCTCCCGACCTCTTCAAGGTCCGCACTGCCGCCAGCGATATCTTCTCCAACTCCCAGGTTCTGCTCGATGAGATTTCCGTTCTTGCCGAGGCCTTTACCGGCCAGGCCGGTTCACGGCTCATCAGCCCGACTCTCGCTTTCATCATCCTGGCCGCGATGGTTGGTATTGTTGTGATGATCGGTGTGGTTCTCTACCGCGAAGCCCAGGAGCGCCTGGCGACGACCCAGGAGCAGAACGAACAGAACCAGAACGCGATCCTGCGACTGCTGGACGAACTCGCCGACCTGGCGGATGGTGACCTGACGACAGAGGCCACGGTAACCGAGGACTTCACCGGGGCCATCGCCGACTCCATCAACTACGCGATCGACCAGATGCGCGGACTGGTACAGGCGATTCGTGGCACGGCGGTACGGGTCGCCTCTGCTGCTCAGGAAACCCAGGCCACGGCCATGCATCTGGCCGACGCTTCCGAGCACCAGGCCCAGGAAATTGCCGGTGCTTCTGCCGCTGTAAACGAGATGGCGGTATCCATCGACCAGGTATCTTCTAACGCTGCTGAATCCTCTGCGGTTGCGGAGCGGTCGGTTGCGATCGCGAAGAAAGGCTCGGAAGTGGTAAACAACACCATCCGCGGCATGGATAACATCCGTGAGCAGATCCAGGAAACCTCCAAACGGATCAAGCGTCTGGGCGAGTCTTCCCAGGAAATCGGCGACATTGTATCGCTGATCAACGACATTGCCGACCAGACCAACATCCTGTCCCTGAACGCGGCGATCCAGGCCTCCATGGCCGGTGACGCGGGTCGGGGATTCGCGGTGGTTGCGGACGAAGTTCAGCGCCTCGCGGAACGTTCCTCTGCGGCAACCAAGCAGATTGAAGCGCTGGTAAAGACGATCCAGTCTGACACCAACGAAGCTGTAATCTCCATGGAACACACCACCGCTGAGGTGGTTCGTGGTGCACGCCTGGCACAGGACGCGGGTATTGCTCTCGAAGAAATCGAGAACGTATCCATGTCTCTGGCGGAACTGATCCAGAACATCTCCAATGCGGCACGCCAGCAGTCTTCTTCGGCGGCTCACATCTCCAACACCATGAACGTCATCCAGGAAATCACTTCGCAGACGTCCTCTGGTACCAACGCGACCGCGAAGTCTATCGGTAACCTGGCAGAAATGGCGTCTGAATTGCGGTCCTCTGTTGCCGGCTTCACATTGCCCGAGGAAGAGTCGACCGACCAGGAAGAAGAGGAAGACAGCGACGTTCCGGTGGTGGGCTGATCATCGCTCTGAGGCTGCTGACAGTTTATGGCTGAAACACGCGAACATCTGTCACCTGCCGAAGGCATCTGGTCATTGCGCCGACTTCCGGATATGGATGAGGCGCAGTTCACTCAGTGGCAGACACTGCTTGAGCACCGCACTGGTATTACCCTGTCTTCCGGCCGCAAGTCGTTTCTCGAAACCAATCTCGGGATCCGCATGCGGGAAATCGGATGCAGCAGCTACCAGGCCTACTACGAGAAAATCGTATCCGGCCCGGACGCGGTGGTTGAGTGGTCCACCCTGGTGGATCGGCTGACGATTCAGGAAACCCGGTTCTTCCGGGATCCGGATGCCTTCAGGCTGGTGTCTGACTATGTGCTTACCCGGCCCCGCGAGGCACTGAAAAAGCGCCCCCTGGAGGCCTGGAGCGTGGGTTGCTCTACCGGCGAGGAACCCTACACGCTGGCCATGCTGCTGAATGAATGCATGGAAGGATTGTCGTTACAGCCACTGTTCGGGGTGACCGGCTCCGATATCAGCAAACCTGCCATCGACAAGGCCCTGTCCGGACTGTTCAGTGCGCGCAAGCTGGTGGGCATGGACGAGACGATGAAGGCCAGGTACTTCCGGCCGGCAAAACGGAATAACGTCGAGATTGTACAAAGCATCCGGGAGCGGGTGTGTTTCACCAGGCTGAATGTGCTGGATCTGAAACACGCTCCCATGCACGGAATGAACATTATCTTCTGCCAGAATCTGCTGATTTATTTCCGGCGCTGGCGCCGGAGGGAAATCGTAAAACGGCTTGCAGAGCGACTGGCGCCCGGGGGGTTGCTGGTCCTGGGCCAGGGAGAACTGACCGATTGGCAGCCCCCTGGCTTACAGAGGGTACCCTCGGAACATGTGCTGGCGTGGATCAAGCGCCAGACTGACGAAGAATAACCGGAGTGGTTATGGGCAATCACCATGACAGCATCGCCCTGGATTGGGTTAGGGGCGAAATACAGGACACGCTGACTCAGGGGCAGCAAGCACTGGAAGCGTATGTCGAGAATCGAGACGACACCGCACGCCTGCGCTTCTGTCTGAACTATCTCCACCAGGTTCACGGTACCCTGCAGATGGTTGAGCTTTACGGCGCAGCCCTGCTGACCGAGGAAATGGAGAAGCTCACCCAGGCCGTCCTGAACGAAACCGTCGCCAACGTGGACGATGCGGTGGAAGTGTTGATGCAGGCTATCCTGCAACTTCCCCAGTACCTTGAACACCTGGCCAGCAGTAAAGACGATTTCCCGATGGTGCTGCTGCCACTGCTCAACGACCTTCGGGCGGCAAGGGGCGAATCACTGCTGTCCGACACCTCACTGTTCAAGCCCGATCTTGCCGCGTCACGGGCAACTGCAGCGCCCAATGTGTCCCAGCGTCTGCAGGATCCGAAAGTTCTCGGCCATATCCGCAAGCTTCGCCAGATGTATCAGTTCGCCCTTGCCGGCGTGGTTCGCGAGGCCGACCTGGATGCCCACTTCGACTACATGCAGAAGGTTATCCAGCGGCTGATCCGCTTGTGCCAGAAGACCCCTCGAGGTGAGCTCTGGAAGGCGGCCGGTGCCTTTGTTGAAACCCTTCAGCAACACATCAATCCGGTTAATACCGCCGTCAAGTCACTGTTGCGGGAACTGGATGCGGAAATCCGCCGCCTGACCGACGAACACGTGGACATCCTGCAACAGCAGGTACCCGAAGCCCTGCTCAAACACCTGCTTTACTACGTCGCCCGCGCCAGGGAACTGGATACACCGCTGGTCCGCCAGTTGCGCGATGACTACCAGCTGGAACATGCCCTGCCGTCAGACGATGATGTAGACGCTGCCAAAACCAAGGTATCCGGCCCGGGCCGCGATGCCATCCACTCGGTGGTCAGTGCTCTGAATGAAGAGCTTGCCAAGCTCAAGGACCAGCTGGATCTGTTTGTCCGGGCCGAGCTGCGGCAGAACGATGAGCTGGAAGAACTGCTGCCCGGCCTCCGTCAGGTGGCCAATACCCTGGCTGTGTTGGGCCTTGGTATTCCCCGCAAGGTGATCACCGAACAGCTCGAGCTGGTGGAAAAGCTTTCCGCCCAGTCAGAGGTGGTGGATGATGGCACCCTGATGGATATTGCCGGTGCCCTGCTGTATGTGGAAGCCAGCCTGGCCGGTCTCGACAGCGATCGGCAATCGGAAAACGAGCACTCCGCCGACGACGGGCAGACCATCAACATGGGCTCGCGGGAACTGGGTGAAGCCAGTGGTGCCCTGCTGAGGGAATCGCGCAATACCCTTGAGCAGGTCAAGACTGCCATCATCAATTTCATTGCTTCCCAGTGGGAAACCGGCGAAATCGAGCACGTACCCGGGTTGCTCCACAGCATTCGCGGGGGGCTGAGCCTTGTTCCCCTGGACCGCGTTGCCGATATGCTGGCCTCCGCAGAACGCTACATCACTGATGTACTGCTCGGCGGCAAGCAGGTTCCCGACTGGAAGCAACTGGACACTCTGGCCGATGCCATTACCAGCATCGAGTACTACCTCGAGCGGCTGGCGGAAGGCATTGAGGACAACGACAGCATTCTGACCGTTGCCGAATCCAGCCTGAACTCCCTGGGTTTTCCGGTAGGCAAGGAGCCCACCTGGCAGCATCCATCGGAAGAGGAAGTACCTCTCGTCGATGCCGAAGTGCCTGCAGAGACAGGCGCTGGCGAATCCAAAGCGTCGGACGAAGAGTTGCTGGATGACGAAATACTGGGCATCTTTGTTGAAGAAGCCGAGGAAGTTCTGGAAACCATCAATGAATTCTATCCTCGCCTGAGCCAGAACCACGACGACCGGCAAGCCTTGACCGAAGTGCGCCGCGCGTTCCATACCCTCAAGGGCAGCGGCCGGCTTGTGGGTGCCACCAGTATCGGTGAGTTGGCCTGGTCAGTCGAAAACCTGCTGAACCGGGTGATTGACCAGACACTCCGCCCCAATGATGACATGTTCAGCCTGATCGACGACGTTAACAGTCGAATTCCGGCACTGATCAATGATTTCCGTAGTGGCCAGTCTGATGGCGATGTGGCAGCACTCATCGAGCGTGCCGAAGCCATGTCCACCACCCGCAAGACGGATAGTGAAAACGCCGCTGCAGAGTCTGCCATGGACACTGGCACCGACGAACCGGAAACGGAAGCACCGCCGGAAGTGCGGGCCACCGAGGAACCATCTGAGACAAAGGAAACCGGCGAAGACGACCTTATAGACGACGAAATTCTCGAGATCTTTATCGAGGAAGCCGGTGAGGTTCTGGATACCATCCGGGAATTCCTGCCCATGCTGCTGCGGCAGCACGATGACCGTACCGCGCTGTCTGAAGTCCGGCGGGCCTTCCACACCCTCAAGGGCAGTGGTCGCATGGTTGGTGCGCTGGTTGTTGGCGAGCTGGCATGGTCCGTCGAGAACATGCTTAACCGCGTGATCGACGGCAGCATCTTTATGAACGACGACATTGCCGGTCTGCTGGAGGAAGTCACGTCTGTCCTCCCTGAGCTGGTGGAAGATTTCGAGAATCGGCGCGCTCCATCCCGTGACACATCGGTTCTCGAAGCCCGCGCCACGGCCCTTGCCAACGGCGAGATACCCGACACCAGCACCATGCCGCCATCAGAGCCAGAAGCCCATGCTGACGATGCACCCGATGTGGGGGCCTTCAAGGCCGAGGACGACGAAGACAGTGCTGTTGACCCGGTACTGCTGGACATCTTCGAGAGTGAAACCGAAACCCACCTGAAAACCTTGCAGGATTTCATCCACGTCGCTGGAGACAAAGCCAGTGTTGCCTATACCGACGATCTTTCCCGCGCCCTTCATACGCTGAAAGGCAGCGCCCATACTGCCGGTATCAGCCCGATCGCTGCGGTTATTACCCCGCTGGAGCGGTTTGTGAAGGAAGCCCGCGCCCAGAACAAGCGTGCTGATCAGGAAGTTGTCGGCCTTATCGGTGATGCCTGCAATTTTCTGACCCAGGGTCTCAGCCAGATCCGCGAAAACCCGCAGGGAAACCTTCCAGGAACAGACGCCTTCCTGGAAAAACTGGAACAGGTCAGCAGTGCCACATTGCGCAGTTCCCGTTCCCGTGATGACGAAGCGAAAGAAGACAGTCAGCCGCAATTGGTTCAGCTATTCCTGAACGAAGGTCTGGACATCCTGCTGGATGCAGACCGGATTCTGGACGAGTGGGCGAAAAAGCCCGCACAGACCTCCGCACTGGATACCCTCCGCGCTGAGCTTCAGCAGTTGACCGACGGTGCACAACAGGCAGGCCTGGCAGACGTTGCGGAGCTCTCCGGGGCGCTTACAGATGTCTATGAGCGCGCTGCTGCGCCGGGATTCCAGCCGGACCTGCCGATTTTCGATACCATCCGGGCCGGCCACGAACACCTGATCAACATGATGGACCAGGTGGCTGCGGGCCTCGCCACTGAAAGCGGCGATGAGCTGATTGGCAGTCTCAATGCTCTCGCCTTGGATGCGACCGGGAAAGCAGCAGACGATGTGCCGGATGCCTTCGAACAGGAATTCACCGGTGACCTTGAGGAAATCGACCGCAGTTTTGATCTGGACGCCGAGGATAATGCACCGGAAGAAAGCGACGAACTGCCACCGCTGGCGGAAACCGATGAAGATATGGATCAGGAACTGGCGGAGATCTTCCTCGAGGAGGCCGGTGAACTGATCGACAGCACCGCCGACGCTCTGCAGAGCTGGAGTGACAATACCGGCAACCTTGATCTGCTGCGCCTGCTGCAAAGGGACCTGCATACCCTGAAAGGTGGTGCCCGCCTGGCGGATATCCAGTCGATCGGTGACCTGTCCCATGAACTGGAAAATCTCTTCGAAGGCCTGACCGAGCAGCGGCTGGCCGTTACCGGAGTACTATCTGATCTGCTGTTCCGCTGCCACGACCGCCTGGCAGGCATGGTGGATGCCCTGGAGCAGAACGAACAGCCGCGGCCGGCGCCGGATCTTATCAGTGAAATCCACGCCTATATGGATGGTGCCACCGGCTCTCGCCCGGTAACGGGCATACACCAAGAAGACACCGAAAAGGGTGAAGAGCTGCCGCTGGCCGACCTGGACGAAGACGACAGTCCGGAGCCGGAAGCTCCGGAAGCCACTCAGGAAGAGGGACAGGGCACCGACCTTTCTCATCTTGACCCGGAGCTGGTTGGCATCTTCCTGGAAGAAGCCTACGACCTGATCAATTCCACCGGCAGCGCCCTGCATACCTGGAGTGAGGACACCTCCAACCGCGAAGTGGCGGCCGAATTACAGCGTGATGTGCATACCCTCAAGGGCGGCGCCCGCATGGCCGGTGTTGATGCCATTGGCGACCTGACCCATGTGCTCGAAGACCTGTTCGAGAAGGTCGCTGAGGGACAGCTCAGCGCCAGCGACGACATGAACGACCTGTTGTTCGCTTGCCACGACCGGCTGGCGCAGATGGTCGAGCAGGTTGCCACCCAAAAACCATGCCCGCCAGCGAACGAACTGGTTGAGCAGGTAGAAGCGATTCTCTCCGGCAAACCGCTAACGTCTGCGGAACCGCAAGAAAATCCGGAAACGATTGCCGACACAGGTGACGAAACAGAGGCGCGGCCGGCGTCCGTCGCAGATACCATCCCGCCGGCGTCCGACGATGACCTGGCAGGCATATTCCTTGACGAGGGCCTGGAGATTCACGAGGCCATTGGCGAATGCCTGGCTCAGTGGCGGGACGAACCGGAAGAACTGGCCGGTGTTGCTCAGCTGCAACAGGAGCTGCACACTCTCAAGGGTGGCGCACGGCTTTCCGATGTTGACGCTATTGCCGATCTGGCCGAAGCCTGGTCCGATGCGCTGGATCCCCTGATTGCCGGATCCAACAACCAGTCAGTTCTGCTGGAACTCAGCGAGAAAGCACACCACAACCTGCAGGACATGCTCACCAGCCTGGAAGAGGGTAACAAGCCGGCAGCTGACGATGTGCTGATCAAGGCACTGACCGATGCCCACGATGCGTCCCATGGCGAGCTCTCCGGCACTGCGACTCAGCCTGCCGAAGGCTCCGGCCAGGACGATTCCGTTGACGCCGAAGTGCTGGAAATCTTCCTGGAAGAGGCCGGCGAGATACAGGACCAGCTGGAGCAGTTACTGGACGATTGGCGCAAAGACCCGGCCAACAACCATTTCAACCAGGAGGCCCAGCGCGCGCTCCACACTCTCAAGGGTGGCGCACGGCTGTCGCAACTCAGTAATCTGGGCGACCTGGCCCATGCCCTGGAAACGCGACTGATTGATCTGGGTGGCAACACGCCGGGCGAGGACGCCTGGCAGGCTATTACCGCGGATCACGACGCTATTGTGGCGCTGGTCGCCGATATCCGTAACCGGTTCGAGAACACCGGTGCGGTTCCGGAACCCGCCAAACCGGAACCTGAACAACCGGAAGCACCGAAAGCCCCCGAGCCGGATGCTGAAAAGCCAGCTGAATCTGAAAAACCGGTAGCGCCCGCGCCCAAGCCCAACAAAGCGCCGTCCAGATCCAAGGCACCGGCGAAAGCTGCCACGGCTCAGCGCGCACCCCAGGAAACCATCCGGGTATCAGCGCCTCTGCTGGATGAGCTGGTTAATCTGGCTGGCGAAACCAGTATTACCCGTGGCCGCCTGGAGCAGCAGACCAGCGATTTCAGCCATAACCTGGACGAAATGGCCGCCACGATAGAACGTCTGCGTGAGCAGCTGCGCCGGATGGAAATTGAAACCGAAACCCAGATCCTGTTCCGCGCGGAAAAAGAGCACGGCCCGGACTACGGTGACGATTTTGATCCGCTGGAAATGGACCGCTATTCCGCTATCCAACAATTGTCGCGGGCACTGACGGAATCCTCGTCTGACCTTGCTGACCTGCGTGAAACCCTGTCTGACCGGGTGCGTGACACCGAGACACTGCTGGTCCAGCAGTCACGGATCAACACGGAACTCCAGGAAGGTCTGATGAAGACCCGGATGATTCCGTTTGCCTCCATGGTGCCCAGGCTGCGCCGCATTGTTCGCCAGATCAGCGGTGAGCTCAGCAAGAAAGTCGAGTTTGATGTCCGTAACCCGGAAGGGGAAATGGACCGCAACATCCTCGAGCGCATGATCGCACCGCTGGAGCACATGCTGCGTAATGCGCTGGACCATGGCATCGAAGCACCGGCTGACCGGAAGAAAGCCGGCAAGCCGGAAACCGGTGAAGTTACCCTGTCGCTGACCCGCGAGGGCGGCGACGTGGTACTTCGCATGATCGACGACGGTGCCGGCATTCCCGCCCAGGTTATCCGTGACAAGGCGATCCGCCAGGGCATGATGTCGGCCGATGAAGATCTGAGTGAGCGAGAAATCCTGCAGTTCATCCTGCAGCCAGGTTTCTCCACCGCTCAACAGGTCACCCAGATATCCGGTCGCGGTGTGGGTATGGATGTGGTCGCCAGCGAAATCAAACAGCTGGGCGGTAGCCTGGATATAGACTCCACTGTCGACAAAGGCACAGTCTTCACCGTTCGCCTGCCGTTCACGGTATCGGTCAACCGGGCATTGATGGTGTCTACCGGCGAGGATTTCTACGCCATACCACTGAACACCATTGAAGGCATCGTTAGGGTCAGCACCTACGAGCTGGAGGAATACTACAAGCCCGATGCGCCGCTGTATGAATACGCCGGCCAGCAGTATCGCCTGCAGTATCTTGGCAGCCTGCTCAACAGTGATCATCACCCCAAGCTACAGGGCCAGGCCCTGCCACTGCCTGTCATTCTGGTACGTGGTGCTGAACAGCCCATGGCCCTGCAGGTCGACAGTCTGATGGGTAGCCGCGAGATCGTGGTTAAATCCCTTGGCCCGCAGTTCAGCACTGTAAGGGGCGTCTCAGGTGCCACCATCCTTGGTGATGGTAATGTGGTGGTGATCCTGGACCTGCCAGCGATGATCCGCTCCGACATCCTCTCCGAGCGCCAGCGCATTGCCAACCTCGAGAAGGCGAAGGAGGCGTCACGGCGTGAGGAGCAGGCGACCATGGTTATGGTAGTGGACGACTCGGTTACTGTACGCAAGGTCACCTCACGCCTGCTGGAACGTAACGGCATGGAAGTGATCACGGCGAAAGATGGCCTGGATGCGGTGGCGCAACTGCAGGACCACAAGCCGGACATTATCCTGCTGGATATCGAGATGCCCCGCATGGACGGTTTCGAAGTGGCCAGCTTTGTGCGCCATGATGACAACCTCAGAGATACGCCGATCTGCATGATCACCTCCCGTACCGGTGAAAAACACCGGGAACGGGCGCTGGCCATCGGTGTCAACGAATACCTCGGCAAGCCTTTCCAGGAAACCGAGCTGCTTGACACCATTACGCGGCTGACCGGGAATCAGTGATGACCGGCCAGCCAGGACGGCCAGCAGTCGGTATCGTTTCGGATATCGTCCTGCAGCGTCACCGGCTGCAGGAAGCTACGTCCAGGTTCGGCCTGGACGTTAGCTTTTCAGGTGACCCTGATCGCCTTCAGAGCCGCCATGAATTTCCCGAGACCAGCCTTTGGCTGATTACCCTGGAAGACGAGGCAGACCATCCGGTCCTCTTTGATCATCTTCTGGAGAA
>JBHEPI010000113.1:0-3026 GCA_046260345.1 Marinobacter sp.
TTCATCACAACGAAACCAGCACGCCACGCTGTAACGGGTGCGGTTGGCCGGCAGAACCTCGTGGGGGATTTCCTCGCTCATGAACAGCGCCACCCGACCGGCTTCCGGCATGACAATGCCACAGACCTCGTCTTCATTCTCACGGTTGAACACTTGCAATGCGCCACCGTCGGCTTCCTGCCAGTCCTCATTGAGATACAGCACCAGGCTCAAAACCCGTGACGCCCTGCCCTGGAAACTGTCCACATGGCGGCGATAGAAATCCCCCTCATGGTAGGTGGCATAATGGGCCTCAAATCGGCGAAGCCCGAGGAACAGGCGCTGGTTCAGCCCGAGCCGCACAGACTCGAAAAAGGCGAACAGTTCCGCTTGGACCGGAGTCACACCCTGGAGCCAGGCAATCTTGTCGCGGCGTACAGACCGGTCCCGCAGCAGGTCCGTGCCGCGGCCTATCCGGGCTTTTGCAAGGGCTTCCGTACGGTCCAGTATCTGAACTTCATTACGCAGGCCGCGCAACAGATCCGTACCCAGGCGCGACGACACATCCTGGCTCATCCAGCCGTGCTCTGTCAGGCCCTCAGCCAGCTCATCCAGCCACTGATCGCTGATACCGGGCACTGGCAAATGGGCAGAAGAAAGGGGCGCAACAATCTGGTTATTCATTGAACAAACTCCGGCTGGGATGGCGGAGTTTATGCCGGTTTCTCGCTGTAAGGACAGTTTTAATTTACTCTGACCGTAAGGAAATGCCGTAACAGCCATACCTGACCGTTCGGCAACGCTAACAAGCAGTAACGAGGCAGCAAGTGACATTGAAACCCGGGCACTGGTCGTTTACCCGCTGGGCAACCGTCGGGCAACTGGAAGCCATCGAAGTACACCATCCCCAGTTCCGCGCCCGCCTGTTTCTGCAGGGCGCCCACCTCACCCACTTTGCGCCCCAGGACGAACCGGACTGGCTATGGCTCAGCGACACCGCCCGCTTTGAACCCGGCCGCGCCATCCGTGGTGGCATTCCCGTGTGCTGGCCCTGGTTCGGGGTGCCGGAGAAGAATCCACCGGAAGTCAGGCGGCGGATACTGACCGATGCCTCCCATGGCTTTGCCCGCACCGCCGTGTGGAAGCTGGAAGACGTTCGCGAAACAGCCCAGGAGGTTGAAATCAGCCTGTCGCTGGACGCCAACACCGATTTCGCCGATGTCTGGCAGGGCCGTGCGCTTTTGCTGATGACCTTCAACTTCTCTGCCGACGGCTGCCATCTGGTGCTGAGTACCACCAACCCCGGGTCAGAACCCCTCGCCTTCAGCCAGGCACTGCACACCTACCTGCCCACCGCGGATATCCGGCAGACCCGGATTGAAGGCCTTGAGAACGGTGGCTACGTTGATGCCCTGCAGAACTGGAGCTACCACAGCCAGCAGGGCCCCGTGCAGTTCGATGGCGAAACCGACCGCATCTATGAAAGCGGCGCACCGGTGATCGTGGCCACGCCTGCCGGAAACCGTAAACTGACCGCCATCGGCAGCGACTCCACGGTGGTATGGAACCCCGGCCCGGAAAAAGCGGCACGTTTGCCGGACTTCCCGGATGAGGCCTGGCAGTCCATGCTGTGTGTCGAAAGCGCCAACGCGCTCAGCGATTACCGGGTGCTTAATGAAGGCCAAAGCCACACGCTTGGCGTTATGATTGGACGAGTCTGAACACTCAGGGAGAACAAATGGGTCTGGCATCGTATCTGAAATCCAGGCTGATACCGGCAGAGCTGGACAGCCATATCAACCGCATTCGCAAGCCCATTGGCTCGCTCGGGTATGACCCCTGGGGCTATAACAACGAAGTGATGAAATACGGCCTCGCCCTCACCCGCCAGCTCTATGACAAGTATTTCCGGGTGGAAGCCACCGGCGTTGAAAAAATTCCGGCGGACGGTCCGGTACTGATCGTGGCCAATCACAGCGGGCAGCTGCCCTTGGATGGCCTGCTGATCGGTTATGCGCTGGCGACGCGGGAGAAACACCCGCGCATCCCCAGGGCCATGATCGAACGCTTTTTCCCGACCGTGCCCTATCTCGGCAACCTGCTGAACGAATGCGGCGCCGTGCTGGGCGACCCCACCAACTGCGCCAAAATGCTCGCCAACGGCGAGGCGGTTATCGTGTTCCCGGAAGGTGTTCGCGGTTCCGGCAAGCTCTACCAGGACCGCTACCAGCTCAAACGGTTCGGCAACGGCTTCATGCACCTGGCGATGAAATACAATGCGCCGATTGTCCCGGTAGGCGTGGTGGGTTGCGAGGAAACCATTCCCGCCATCGCCAACATAAAGCCCCTGGCGAAATTGCTGGGCATCCCCTATGCCCCACTGGCAGCACCCGTCATTCTGCCCGCCAAAGTGCACCTGAACTTTGGCGACCCGATGATGTTTGATGACCGGGAAATTCCGGAAGAACAGGTCACCGAACGCGTAGAGCTGGTAAAAGCGGCAATCAGTGAACTGATCGACACCGGGCTGAGCGAAAGGAAAAGGCTGTTCTGATGGGCGAACAACGCAGACCTCACATTCTTGTCACCGGCGCAGCTGGTGCCCTGGCACAACAAGTCATCGACCAGTTGCGCGACACCTGCGACCTGGTCGCGGTGGATTTCCGCGAACAGGTATACCTGGGCGATGACATTCCAAGCTACTGCATTGACTTCAACAAGCGCTCGTTCGAAGACCTGTTCCGCCGCTACAAGTTTGATGGGGTGATACACCTGGGCCGCATTATGTCGAGCCAGCTCACCCGCATGCGCCGGTATAACGCCAACGTACTGGGCACCCAGAAGTTGCTGGATCTATCCCACAAATACGGCATCAGGCGCATCGTGGTGCTGTCCACCTTCCACGTCTATGGCGCGGTTGCCTACAACCCGGCCCTGATCGACGAAGAGGCACCGCTTAAAAGCGCCGGCCTGAGCGCAGACTTGATCGACTCCGTGGAACTGGAGAACCTGGCCAATATCTACCTGTGGCGGTATCCGGACCTGAA
>JBHEPI010000118.1:0-4684 GCA_046260345.1 Marinobacter sp.
GGTAAGAACACACTCCTTCACCGCACAACCGCCGGATTTACGCCGCGTCGCCTTGGCCACAAGGGCTTCGCGGCTTTTGGCCCGCTCGCCCTGCTCGGCAGCGCCTTGTATCCGGTTCTTGTTCATCGGCTCACGGTTTACCTCCACGCTTCCTCCCCACAGTCGGTCGCCCTTCTGCGGTTGCGCTTCACTTCGTTCGCTGTGGCCAGCTCACGGGAGGACTTTCACCTCCAGGAGTGCGCCCGTGCCGGGCGCACCAAAAAAGTCAGGCGCAATAATTCGCCTGACCTGCGAACATGTCACTATCGTGTCTGAAACTTCTCCTGCTCAATCCGCATATACTCGGTTAAGACAGCCAGCTCCTCGGAATCCCATTCCAGCGGCTCCGCTGCCATTGGAGCCACCATGCAGATCTGGACCATCTCATCCAGGTGAACCTGGTCCATACCGAAATCGCTTTTACCCATGGCTACGAAATGCGGGTACTCGTTGGAGAAGGTATCGGCATAACCTGCACCGTTGGTATGGCAGGTTGCACAGGACAGGCCATTGGCAGACAGTGACGTATCGCTGAACAGGGCTTCGCCTTTTTTGGCCAGGGATTCGGCATCACCGTCATAGGGTTCGTATCCTTCAGGACGGCGAACTGCCTCTTTCATCGCTTCGGAAGTACCCTCGCCTTCTCCCTCAGCTTTGCCCTCTGCCTCACCTTCTCCCTCAGCCTCACCTTCTGCTTCTCCTTTTGCTTCGCCTTCTGCTTCTCCCTTCGCTTCCCCTTCAGCTTCACCCTGGGCAGCTTCCGCTGACGGAATCAGTCCCAGACCATTTTCCGATACCGCCGACATACCTGCCATAGCCACTACCGTCATTACGGGTACCGACACCATGAGGTTTCGGGAAAGCTTACGCAGGAGTTCTTTACGATGACTGTCAGTATTCATTTGAGCACTCTCCGATCGTCATTGATTCTTGGATTTTTTTGCCATGAACCCCGGGTTCACGCGATCTTTGCCATCTGCATTTGCAACTGCTGCTGATGACGCAAGGTTGAAGGATGAACGCCAAAACCATCACTGACTCCAATCCCGCCCTGTTCCGCCAGCATCGCGATGATGGCCATGTGATGGACTGTGTGACTGGCCAGGAACACCAGTTCCCGATCAACACTGGTAGAGACAGTGCGCCGCTGGTCATCACTGAGATGTTCCATCGTCAGAGGCGTATTCGGCGGCATCCCGGCGAGACGGCCTATTGAATTAATGATGGCAAGAAGCCTGTTGCAGGCGGCATGGTTATCCTGCTCAAGGCGTTCCTCACGCTGCCTTTTCTCGTAATCGAGTGGCCCGGATACTTGCCTGTTAACAGCACTCAGAAGGGCCATGTAGTGGTCAATGATATGGCGCACGTGTTTACCGATTACATGCTGCTTCTTCGCTCCGAACGTTTGCCGATACAACTGTCCAGGCAACTCAACAAGCAGCTCTACAAGCTGATTGATGGCGTGGGCATTTTCGGCAACAAGCTCTTCGCAATTAACAGACCCGGCACTTGAATTTGGCATTTTTCGTCACCCGTATCGTCTGGGTTGATTCGTTCATTGAAACCAGAAAAGCAGCGGCAGGTTGGCCGCAGCACCAGGGCTACGGAGGAATCCGTTCACCCCTGGCCGGGCCACTGCCTTGTTCAGGTGCCGCAGATTCCGACTCAGGCTTCAGCTTCTCCTTCTGCTTCGCCCTCTGCTTCTCCTTCTCCTTCGCCCTCTGCTTCTCCTTCGCCCTCAGCTTCTCCCCTGGTTTCACCCTCGGCTTCACCTTTGGCCTCGCCCTCGGCTTCCGCTTCACCCGCTGCGAGCATCATGTACTCGCTCTCGGCATTCACTTCAGCAGCGGTAGCCATACCGAAGGCCGAGGCACCAACCACAACAGCCAGCATTGGCCCGGTATAGGTGATACCCCTGGCAAGCTTTCGCAATAACTGTCTTTTCTGAGTATCTCTGGACATGGTATTTCCCCTCCTATCCATTTCTCTGGTTAACACCGGGCATGTATGCCCGGATCTTCAGGCTATTGCCCGAATGCTCGATCTACCTCTGGCCTGTCCACACACGAGAGCTGTTGCATAGCGACATCAAGATTCTCTGCGGCCACCAGGTATCGATCTGCTGTCTCGAGCCATTCGGCCAGTCGCGAGAACCCGGCCGTATCCAGAGGACGCCCCTCGGGGCCACAACAACCGGGAATGAGATAACGCAGAGCCTCACTCACTGACACAGCTTGCAGATTGTTTTCATCTTGAAGCGATGAGAGAACAGGTATCAGAACCGCAGTAATGCGGTATCCATAGCCAGCCACACCCAGTGACGCCGGTTGCAGCGCAACTTCGTGACCATCCTTCGGAGAATGCACGGAAAAACGGCCCGGCACCTCAGGATCACTGGCCCCGGCAGGCGGCACCTGCGCTGGCAGGCCAAGCGCAAACAGGGCCATTCCCGGCTCCGCAGGAATCCTCAGGGCACGGCCAAAATTCGTATCGAGATGGTTGGCCAGGGCCAACGCAGGCCCGTCACCAAGCTCGGGATCGCCGCTGGCAACCAGCACTGCACCTGCCGGATCGTCCGGCCGTGTAACAACGCCGGCGTCAATGATGATGTCGCCCTCGTCTGCCGCGCGCCCGGTGAGGCAAACCAGAACCGCTGGCATCACCCGTGAAAGGGCAAGCCTTGATTGCACTACCTTGCCGTCCAGGATCAGTGTGTAGCCCGGGGTATCACGCACAACCTCAAGCCTTGAGCGGGAACCCGGCCTGCTTTTCGATTCAAGTGGAACAAGTAATGAGCCAATCCGGCTTACGACCGCCGGGCTGTCGGTGAAAATCTCTACGTGGAATCCGCCGCATTCGAGAACGCAAGAGTAGGGCTCGGACACCTGCGGAAGCGGAATATTCCTGATAGTGGAAAGGTCGGAAACGGAAGTATCTCCAGCGTTTACCTGGACCAGAAAATGGTTGTTGGCCCATTCCGCCAGAGAATTCCAGACATCCCGCCGAATGGCCCAGGCGTCGGGCTCTGCAGCAGCGTTTTGCCTGGCTGACTGAGTCAGGGCATCAGCGATGTCATCCGGCGCGATGCCATCGGTGGCCATTAGCCAGATCAGAGAGGCGGTTTCGTTCAGGACGCTGAGATGCCCCAACCGGGTATCGTAAACATACACCCGATCCTCACTGATCATATCCTCGGCGCAGCGACGTTGCAGGGTCGGCTGCGGTAAACCGTCGCCAGAGAGGGCCTTCGCGACAACCCAGTCTTCGAGCCGTGGCAGTGTGTAAAACGGCAGATAAGCCGCGGGATTTTCCGAAGGCAACAGGCGTTTGAAGTTACCGGATCTGGAATGCTCGTTCTCCGTTTCCAGGATCAGCTGTTGCTCCGCAGACGCACCGGGAACGGTTTCACGCTTGCCATTCAGCCCCACCAGGCTCACCAGGTCCGCCACCAGCGAACCCTTTACGCCTTCTTCGATATTACCGCCGCTTTCAGGCCCGGCGCATACTTCCAGGGAAGGGCTGAGATTACACTCCAGCACCCAGGGCTTGAGCTTGTTGTCCACCAGGCAGTCAATCCCGAGCAATTCATAACAGCCACGGGTATCGGCTCCGACAACCCTTGAACGCTCCCGCATGGATTCAACCGCAGACAGGCAGGTCAGGGCGACCATGTCCTCAACACCGGCAAACAGGGCGTCGTCGTCATGCCCCTGCTCCCTCAGCCAGGCCCGGTAGCGGTCCAGGTCAACAAACTCCACGGGTACATCGGCGTCGAGATTCAGTGCGTTAACATCGGGATTGGTGAGGTAACTGTAGGGATTGTCGGCGTTTTCCTCGTCGTAAGGCGCGGAAGCAAGCTTGGCAAAGCCCTGACGGTAGAGATACACCCGCAGAGGCTCAACCGATGTGACCGCAACATACAACCGCAGGACATACTTGCGCCCGTGCATGGTATGCGGGTTCTCGATGTACTCCTGCACCATCCACGACGAATCCATGGGCACATTGGCCGGGTCTTTCACCAGCTCAATACCCTTGCCTCGTGCTGCGTTCTTGGGCTTCAGGATCCATCGTTTGGAAGGTTCATCCAGTGCTTCCTGCTGGAAAGCGTGATAATCCCCGGGCATGGAATAGACTCGCGGAAAAAACTGCAGGCGATCGGTCAGCCCGGCGTGTCCGCTATCCTGGCGACTCACCCGATCACGAAGCGTCAGAAGGCTCTGGTAAAGCCGGCTTTTGACCGTCAGGGCATTATTGCCCGGAATATGGTTTATCTTGCGATCGGGGCCTACATACCTGAAAAATTCCGGATCAGGCATACCCGTATACCAGCACGCATTCCACTTGTCGGGGCTGTCGCCTTTCTGCCACAGGTCTTTATCCAGTGATGCTTCGAAAAAACGGTCTTGCTCGTAGCTGCGGTTACCGCCCGTCCAGTAGTGTCGAGTCATGTTGAACTGTTCTCCCTTGCGCCCTGAACCTGTCTTTATTTTCTGTTGCACACCCGCATGGACACACCAGATCAGCGGGTGTTACAGAATTCCGACAATCTGTTGCCACTAACAGACAGGACACACAGCGCTCGAGTTTGTTACAGGGGGGAGATCTGGCAGGACGATTATGATGGAACGGTTATGGCGGGGGG
>JBHEPI010000145.1:0-9886 GCA_046260345.1 Marinobacter sp.
TTCATAATCGAAATTGTCCGGCAGAAGAACTTCCCGCCCCCAGCGATAGTCGCCATCCCAGTCCATATCTTCCAGAAAGTTACCGGCCGACATCATGGCGTCGGGGAGGCTGTTCCACAGGTCACGTTTGCCGTCACCGTCGCCGTCCACTGCGTGGCGCAGGAAAACGGTGGGCATGAACTGGACGTGCCCCATGGCGCCGGCCCAGGAGCCTTCCATCTGCTCAGGAGAAATGGAGCCCTCGTCTATGATCTGCAGGGCGGCAATCAGTTGCTCGGTAAAGAATTCACTGCGGCGCTGGTCACAGGCCAGTGTCGCCAGGGAGCTGGGTACCGGCATCTTGCCAAAGTAGGCGCCAAAGTTGGTCTCCAGCCCCCAGAAAGCCAACAGGTAGGGGGCGGGAACTCCGGTTTCACGGGTGACACGGTCGAGCAACTCCCGGTGTTCCTTCAGCAGCTCCCGGCCTTTACTCACGCGCTGCTCGTTAACTCTGCGGTTGAGATAATCGGCGAACGTGGTGGTAAATTCCGGCTGGCGTCGGTCAAGCTCTATCACCTGTTCCAGGTATTCGGCGCCGGCCAGAACCTCTGTGGCGGTCTGCGATGACACGCCGGCACTGATTGCCTGGCTTTCCAGCCGTTCAATGCACTGCGGGAAGCTCTCTGATGCATCGCTATAGGCTATGCCGGGCAGGCTTCCGATTGTAAAAAGTCCTGCAAGTGAAAGATGACGAATCGTCCGTTTACCTGCAAAAGCCCCTGTGAATATGGTCGGCACGCTGAACCTCGGTCTGGGATGGATGTTTCAGGCTTATGGTAGCCTGTTTTGATAGCCCTTAAATACCGTTGACGGCCGCTTTCGGTGACAATTCTTTAACCTGTTGTATCTCGTGGCCATGCCTGTGTCGTCTTTTTGTAGCCTGGCTATTCCCGGATGGCGGCTTGTTCTATAGTCCGGGCATATAAACGAAAATTTCCGCATGAAAAGGTTCGAATCATGGCGACGCTAAAGGCGCTGGTGGTGGATGATGCCAGCTTTGTCAGGGATCTGGTTAAACGAACAGTTCGCCAGCGTTTTCCGGTGATTGAAACTACCGACGCCCAGAATGGGCGCAGGGCCCAGTCGTTGATGTCTCGCACGGTATTCGACCTGATTCTGTGTGACTGGGAAATGCCGGAGATGTCTGGCCTGGAGCTTTTGCAGTGGATGCGCCAGCAGCCTCAGTACCAGAAAGTGCCTTTTATCATGATCACCAGCCGCGGTGACAAAGATCATGTTGTGGAAGCGGTCAAGGGTGGGGTGTCGGAATATCTCGGCAAACCCTTCAGCCCGGAGGGGTTGAGCAACAAGATCATCAAGGTGATGGGGCGACAGCTCAAGGACGCCATGGATCGCAGCGGGAAGTCGATGGGTGGACCCGCAGAAGCCTTTCGGGAGTCGGCTACGCTGTTAACGCAGAAACGGGAGCCGGTCTCTCCGGAGCCGGCCCGTCCGGCCAAACCAGCGGCTGAGCCATTATCTTCGGGCAGGCCGGCCATGAGTGTGGCGTCGGTGCGCTTTGCGGACAGTACCCTCAGGTCGGTGGTCAAGGACATAAGCCTTACAGAAGTCCGGATCATCGCCAAGCGGGATCAGCAGTTTCCAGGCATTCTTGATCAGGCGGTGGTGGATATCGAGGTGGCCGAGGGCCAGGTTGCACGTCTGAACGGCTATGTTCACCAACTGCAGGCTGTTGATAAGCGGCAGGACACCGATTTTGTCAGCGTAACGATCCGTTTTGTTGATGAAGACCCGCAAAAGCTGGAGGACCTTTCCCGCTTTGTAGCGCGCTTCCGAAGCGGTGGTTAAGCGGGGAGCAGGTGCTGTCAGGATGCGGTCTCGGGCTGTCTTTCCGTCAGTCGCTCCCGCGGAAAGTGGCAGATAAACTCGCTGCCATCGCCGATGCGGCTGCGTATTTCAAGCCGGCCATCGTGGTTCAATAGTACATGTTTTACGATCGCCAGCCCCAGGCCTGTGCCTCCCGTTTCCTTGTGCCGGCTCGGATCGGCGCGGTAAAAACGCTCGGTTAGCCGCGGGATGTGGACCGGATCAATACCGATGCCGGTATCCTTCACTGACAGGTGTGCGCCCTCGCGGTCCGTATTCCAGCTAACGGTTATCTGCCCGCCCGCCGGGGTGTATTTCACCGCATTGAAAATCAGATTGGAAAAGGCACTGCGCAGTTGGCTTTCGTCGCCCTGCAGCAGATGGCGTTCCGCGATGTTGACGTTGAATTCGTGGCCCTGGTCACCGCTCAGGGCCCGTGCATCGTGGCAGATCTGGTTGATCATGGCGTCGACGTCCGTTACTGCATCGCTGATGGTCTGTTCGCCAGTTTCAATCTTTGACAAAAGTATCAGGTCGGTAATCAGAGCTTCCATGCGGGAGGACTGCTGAGCCATGGTTTTGATGGCACGTCGCCATTTGGGTGGCAAGTCATCTGCGTTGTCCACCAGGGTTTCCAGATAGCCGCTGATGACCGTCAGCGGTGTTCTCATTTCATGGGATACATTACCGATAAAGTCCCGTCTCATCTGTTCCAGCTGGTAGAGTCGGGTCACGTCCTTGGCCACGATCAGGCGGTCGTCGTCGCCAAACAGGCTGATCTGGATTTGCAGACGGATATGGGGCCGTGCCGGCGAGTTGAGCTCAAGGGGGTCGCGGTAGTCACGGGAGTCAAAATAGGCTTTGAAGGCCGGATTACGGATCAGGTTATGGATGAACTGGCCCTGGTCCGAACTGCGCCGGAAACCCAGCAGGTGTTCCGCCGAACCATTCCACCATTCCATGGCGCCCCGTGAGTCGGTCATGATAACGCCATCCCGCATGGCATTGGTGGATTCCTGAACCCGGTTGATCTGGGCGCGAAGTTTGTCCTGGGTGCGAAGGTGGGTCTGGTGGAGCTTGTGGAGACCATCAAAAATATCACCCCAGAGCCCTACGCTCTCCGGAGCTTCATCATTGCCACCTGGATTTCCGAGCCAGTGGTAAAGGCGTTTGGCCTGAGCCAGGGTCCACCAGAGGTAGACAAGGAGGCCCGCAGTCAACCCGTAAAGCGGTTCGCCAAAGAAAAGCCCGGCCGCCGTGCAGGCGATCAGGAATGCGATTATCCATCGCACGTACTTTGACCAGTTATGTTGCATTACTGCTACCCCTGAGTCAGTCCCGGGCCGTTGCGGGGAGTGAAGGCGCTGGTCGCGGTTATGCTGCCCTGGTAGAGAAGCGGTAGCCGGTGCCACGCACTGTCTGGATCAGGTGATCATAGCGGTCGCCCAGGGCTTTGCGTAAACGACGTATGTGAACGTCAACGGTTCGCTCCTCAACGTAGACATTTCCGCCCCATACCTGGTCCAGTAGTTGTGAGCGAGTATAGACCCGTTCCTGGTGTGTCATGAAAAATTGAAGTAGCCGGTACTCAGTGGGGCCGATGTTCAGCTCCCCGGTTTCGGTGGTTACCCGGTGGCCCACCGGGTCGAGTGTCAGGCCATCCACTTCAATGGGTGTTTCCACGCCGGGGGGGGTCGCGCGGCGTAACACTGCCTTGAGCCGGGCCACCAGTTCCCGGGGTGAGAAGGGCTTGGTAATGTAGTCGTCGGCACCGACTTCCAGACCCTGGATCTTGTTGTCCTCCTCAACCTTCGCCGTCAGCATGATAATGGGGATTTCGGCAGTCGCCTCTTCTTTTTTGAGGCGCCGGGCCAGTTCCACGCCACTGGTGCCGGGCAGCATCCAGTCCAGGAGTATGAGGTCAGGCTGTTTATCAATGATCAGGGCATGCGCTTCGCGGGCATCCGCTGCCTCAAGGTAGTCGTAGTCAGCCATTTCGAGAGCGACGGCGATCATCTCGCGGATAGGTGCCTCGTCATCGACGATCAGGACAGTTTTTCCAGTCATGAGCATTAACCTGTGTCAGACCTTGTATTGTTGCTGCCCCATTACAACCGGGTAGTGTTACAAGTATATGACAGGATTCGCCTGTGTCCGGATGTGTTGGCTCAACGGATGATCAAATCCAGCAGCAAACCGGTGAATGCCGCAAAACCAGCCCAGTTATTATTCAGAAAGGCCTTGAAGCAACCGTCCCGGTCCCGGTAACGGGCCAGATGTTGCTGAAAAACAAACAGGCAGGCCATGGCGACAAGCCCGAGATAATAGAAAACACCGAGTTCGGCCTGATGCCCCACCAGAACCAGGATCAGCACCACCAGTGCCTGGAGTATCGCAATGACGGCACGGTCTGCTTCGCCGAACAGGATCGCAGTGGACTTGATGCCTATCCTGATATCGTCATCACGGTCAACCATGGCATACAGGGTATCGTAGGCAACCGTCCAGAGCACGTTGGCAGTAAACAGCAGCCAGGCCATGCGGGTGACGTCACCGGCTTCGGCCGCCCAGGCCATGGGGATAGCCCAGGAAAAAGCGGCGCCAAGGAACAGTTGCGGAAGGTGGGTATAGCGTTTCATGAACGGATAGATAAAGGCCAGGATGACGCCGCCAAACGAGAGATACAGTGTCAGGGTGTTGGTGAACACCACCACCATCAGAAACGCGATCAGGCAGATCCCGGCAAACAGTGCCACGGCTTCCCAGGCTTCAACCCGGCCGGTTGTCAGGGGCCGGTTCTGGGTGCGTTTTACGTGGCGGTCCACTTTGCGATCGGCAAAGTCGTTGATGGCACAACCGGCAGCTCGCATCAGGAAAACGCCGAGGGTGAACACGATAAAATTGCCGATACCGGGAAAGCCTTCCGCTGCCAGCCACAGCGCCCAGTAAGTGGGCCACAGCAGAAGCAGGCTGCCAATCGGGCGGTCCAGGCGTAACAGGCGGGCATAATCCGCAAGGCGGGCCTGGATGTGATCGGGCACGGCGTTTGACAGCATGGGAAAGGTCCGTTCGAGAGATGTTCGTTCCACAGGATTATAGCCAGCGGCAGGGGTGGGGTGAAAGGGAGGAATCGGAAAGCGGAGACTCAGTCGACCAGAGTCGGCAGGAAATACTCACCCACCAGCAGAATATGCTGGCCACTGTAAAACCGGGATCTCCGCGCCGCCAGAGGCTGGGCGTTGCTGCTGCGCTGGCACAGGCCGGTCTCGAAAGGGCCCCGTTGCCACTCGGGATTGCTGAACAGATAAGCTCCCAGGGGCCGGCGGCCGAGGTTGCGCAGGCGGCGGCCACGCCCTGCCAGGGTGGCCAGCGGAATAATGGTGCGGGCAAGCACCCAGGGCCTGTCGTCACCATTAAGGCAGACTTCACGGACCCAGGCATTCTGGCGCACCGGAATGCCCAGGGTGCGGGCTTCTTCCAGGGTGGGGCGGGCAAAGCCTTCCTGAAGAACATCCACGCGGAAGCTCTCGCGGCACTGAAGCTGAAGTGCCCGGGTCAGCGAGCCTTCAAGCTTCAGCCAGTGACCAAGCGGGCCATGGACGGCAGGGTTTTTGAGGCCGGCTGCAGGAAAGGAGCGGTACCAGTCCGTTGGGGGGATGCTAATGGCGTTACAGTCCTTTGACGGCATAAATTCCCGGAGCATTGCGCCAGTAGCCTTTATAATCCATGCCGTAGCCGAACAGGAACCGGTCTTCTACTTCCAGTCCGGTAAAATCTGCTTTCAGGTCCGGCTTGGCCTTGCGGTCGTGCTGTTTGTCCACCAGCACGGCTGTCAGCACTTCTTTTGCGCCGTGGGCAAGACAGTAATCCGCAATGGCACAGAGGGTCGTACCTTCATCGAGTATGTCGTCAACGATCAGAATGGTCCGGCCATTCATATCGGCTTCCGGACGCAGTTTCCATTCCAGGATGCCGCCGGTTGTTTCCTGACGGTAGCGGGTGGCATGGAGGTATTCCGCCTGGACCGGGAACGTCAGCCTTGGCAACAGCTGGCCGGTCAGAATCAGGCCACCGTTCATCACGCAGAACAGCAGGGGGTTGGTGTCCCTGAGGCGCCCGGAAATCTTGTCCGCGAGGCTCTGGATGGCGGCCTGTACCTGCTGTTCGCTCACCAGGCAATCGGCTTCGGCCATTACCTGGTTCAGTTCGGCGACGGTATCGGTCATAGCGGTCGGGTCCTGTCGTAAAACGGCCGATTATACCGGAGGAGGAGCGCTGAAGGGAGGGGGCGGAACCTGTGGCCTGTCGGTATTTATGGCTATTGGCAGAAATCCCGCCTGATGCCTGTCTGCGCTGGCATTGGTCAATGTCGCGGCGATGGGTATGATGGATGGCCGGTTAATACAGCGCCTGCAATGGCGCAAAAGACTTGCGATCATAATTGTCAGACAATTATGATCGCGCCCTGATGAGTTTCGGAGGAGTGGTATGAAGAAGTGGCAATGCGTTGTTTGTGGATTTATCTACGATGAGGCAGAAGGTTGGCCGGACGACGGTATCGAACCCGGGACCGCCTGGGAAGATGTGCCCGATGACTGGGAATGCCCTGATTGCGGCGTGGGCAAGGAAGATTTTGAGATGATCGAGATCGGTTGATAAGGCCGTTGCAGACGAACTGAGCCGGAGAGCAGGCAATGAGCACAGAAGCACCCATCGTGATTGTAGGGACAGGGTTGTCGGGATATACCCTGGCGAAGGAAATCCGTAAACAGGACGAAAACGCATCCATTGTGATGGTGACAGCGGACGATGGGTTCAGTTACTCCAAACCCATGCTCTCCACCGGTTTCACCAAGGGCAAGGAGGCTGACGAACTGGCTCAGGGCTCTGCAGACGCCATGGCGGAACAGCTGAACCTGGAGTTACGTACCCATACCACCGTTACCGGTATTGAACCGGGCGCCCACGAGTTGGTGCTGGGTGATGAGCGTCTGGCCTACAGCAAACTCGTGCTGGCCTGGGGGGCTGATGTAATCCGTCTGTCGATCGAGGGCGATGGTCAGGAGCATGTGTTCTCCATAAACGACCTGATGGACTATCGCGCCTTCCGCAGGGCCCTGCAGGGCCGCAAGAATGTCGCCATCATGGGCGCCGGACTGATTGGTTGCGAGTTTGCCAATGATCTGCGCAACGGAGGCTATGAGGTCGACGTCATAGCCCCCTCTGACACCCTGATGCCCGGACTTTTGCCCCCGCCTGCCGCCGAAGCCGTGCGCAGTGGTCTGGAAGAACTGGGCGTCCGCTTTCATCTGGAAACCGTTGTGGACCACATTGGCGCCCGGGGAGAGGGTGTGAGCCTGACGCTGGCCAATGGTGAGAAACTGGATGCTGACCTGGTGATTTCCGCCGTGGGGCTGCGCCCCCGCACAGAACTGGCCGCTGCGGGCGGGCTTGAGACCAACCGGGGAATTGTGGTCAACCGGACGCTCGAAACCTCCGCACCGGATATATATGCCCTCGGCGACTGTGCAGAAGTGGATGGGCACGTGTTGCTCTATGTCATGCCGCTGATGGCTTGTGCCCGGGCCCTGGCGAAAACACTGGTGGGCGAACCCACCGAAGTGAAGTACGGCACCATGCCGGTGATGGTCAAGACTCCCTGTTGCCCGACGGCGGTGTCTCCGCCCCCGTCAGAGGTTTCCGGAAGCTGGCATGTTGATGCAGATGGCCAGGATGTCCGTGCCCTGTTCAAGAGCGATTCCGGCGAAGTGCTGGGTTTTGCATTGACAGGGCGTTATGCCGTGGAGAAACAGGCCCTGTCTAAAGAAGTGCCGCCGATACATCAGTAATCAGGGCATTGGGATTGCGGAAATCCCCGGCTTACGGTAGAAACTCATTCGTGAGCTAACGAAATTGACAGGAGCGGGCATGCTTGAAGTAACCAGAAAGCTGGTGGATCTGTTGGATCTTTCCCCGATTGGTGATGACCATTTCCAGGGCGACAGTGAAGATCTCGGCTTTCCGAATGTTTTTGGTGGCCAGGTTCTGGGTCAGGCACTGATGGCCGCCAGCCGCACGGTGGAAGGGCGCTTGCCTCATTCCCTGCATGCCTATTTCCTGCGGCCGGGCAATCACAGCATGCCCATTGACTACGAGGTACAACGGGTTCGCGACGGAGGCAGTTTTTCCGTGCGCCGGGTGATTGCTCGCCAGGATGGCAAGGAAATCCTCACCGGTTCGATGTCATTCCAGGTAGCCGAAGAGGGTTTCGAGCACCAGCTTGATATGCCGGCTGCGCCGGACCCCGAGAGCCTGAAGTCTGAGCAGGAATACGGTGAGTTGCTGGCACCCCACGTGCCGGAGCACCTCCGCGACACGCTGATCCGGGACCGCCCCATTGAGATCCGGCCTGTGGATCCGGTCAACCCGCTGAAGCCGGAGCCCCGCCCGCCCTGCAAGCAAAGCTGGTTTCGCACCCAGGGCCATTTGCCGGATGATCCGGTATTGCACCGGTGCCTGTTAACCTACGCTTCTGACTTCTCATTTCTGGGAACGTCCCTGAACCCCCATGGCGTCACTTTCATGAGTAAGAAAATGCAGGTAGCCAGTCTGGATCATTCCATCTGGTTCCACCGGGAGTTCCGTATGGACGAATGGCTGCTGTACGACAAGGATAGCCCCAGCGCATCGGGTGGCCGTGGTTTCAATCGCGGTAATTTTTTCGATCAGCAGGGAAGACTGGTGGCATCAACTACTCAGGAAGCATTGATACGCCATCGCGGCTAACCCGGTTTTTGTGTTCTGGCCAGCGTAGCAGGGCCTCAAGCCCCACCACTTCCCTGGTTTTCAGCGACATTTTTGGTTGCAGGTAAAGGGCAAGCCCGTTGTTCTGCAGGGCATGCCTGAGTTCCGAGACCAGTGTCAGGCGGTCGGCACTGTAGGAATCCCGTGATGGCTGATAAAAAGCCAGCCCCCGATCCCTGGCGTCTTGCGAGCCCTGGGCAATGTAGGCCCTGCGGATCAAGGTATTGGCATCGGTGGCATGATCCGGGCAGATTCCTGGCAGGTCCCCGACGATGCGGTTGAAACGCCGGCCTGCCAACTCGACCAGTCGGTCGGTATTGCGGTGACCCAGGGCCAGCAGCCCCCAGGCAATGCTGTAATCGGTAATAAACGTAATGACGGCAACCGCCAGGTTGACGAGTACGGTGTACCAGACCAGCCTGTCCATTTTGGGACTGCTGGATCTGAGGTTCAGGAACGCGCGCGAGAACAGCAGGGTAAAGATCAGCGCACCCGGCACGGTGAGCATCATTGCCTGGTTGTGCAGCCAGGGCAGTCCCGGCCAGAGTAACTGATAGGTGCTGCCGTTCAGGCTGCCGATCAGCAGCAGATAAGAGGTAATCTGGTCCAGCTGGGGATAGCGAAGTTCAAGCAGTTGCCGGTTGCCAGGCAGTTTCGACAAGGCGGATACAGGAATACGGAGCCACACGTTATCGCGGATGTAGTCCATATCCGGCTTTGCAAACCCCGGGCCTCACAGGCTCTCCAGCCACTGGCGGGCCCAGGGCTCCGCCTCCAGTTCCGGGTCGGTGGTTTCTAGAGCATCGATCCGCAGTGTATCGCCGACCTTCCGCGCTGAGGTTTCGTAAAAGGCTTCTTCCATCAGCTCACCTGCACCACAAAACGTGTCCCCGTAGGAACTGTCACCCAGAACAATGACACCGAAAGGACGTCCCGGTTGCTGGGGCAGTTCTTCACGGAGTCTCAGGTAGAACGGCAGCAGGTTAGGAGGTACTTCTCCCTGCCCGGTGGTGGACGTGCAGATCAGTATCGGGTCGCTGCTACCGGAGATGTCGTCCAGCTCCGGATTTTCCAGAACGATGATCCGGTGACCTTCCTGTTCCAGGTTTTTCTTCAATGCGCGCGCTGTCAGCAATGCGCCACCGTAGACGCTGCCAACCAGAATCCGGATTGATGCCATAAATCGTTCTGCTCATTAAATTTCGGGACGATCATA
>JBHEPI010000146.1:0-2978 GCA_046260345.1 Marinobacter sp.
GATGAGATCGAGGCGGGTCTCAGGTTACCAGTTGGCACCACCGCCCGGCGTGCTGGTGAAATGGCGATGGCTATTACCCATGACACCCAGCGGCTGTTCGAGGAAAACAACCTGTCCCGCAACGTGGAGGGCATTAAAACCAACGTCCGGGGCCAGCGATCCATAGACGTCGAGCTTGTGCTTCTGCCAGGGGACGAGCGCGACATGACCGTGAACGAGATTATCGACCTCTGGCGCAACGAACTCGGTGACTTCAAGGGTGTTGATCAGATTACCTTCGAGGCAGAGCAGGGCCCGGGTAGCTGGCGCGACGATATCAGCGTCGACCTGAGCCATACCGATATCGACATTCTTTCCCGCGCCAGCCAGCGATTCGTTGAAGAGCTGGAGCAGGTCAGCCAGACCCGCAGCGTTAACGATAATTACAGCACCGGTAAACCCCAGTTCGACATCAGCCTCACTGACGAGGGCCGGGCGCTCGGCCTGACCGGTGCCTCTGTGGGCCGGCAACTGCGGGATGCATTCTATGGCAGCGTTGCTCTGCGCCAGTTGCGCGGCATCAACGAAAACGAAATACGGGTGAGGCTGCCGGAATACCAGCGGCAGGACTTGCACTACCTGGACAACTTCGTGATTCGCACCGCCGACGGGCAGGAAGTGCCGTTGATGGACGTAGCAGAAGTAACCATCAGCGAATCCCTGCGCTCCATTGATCGCCGGGATGGCCGGCGGGTGATTACGGTTGGCACCGACGTGCAACCCAAATCCTCAATCAGTCAGGTACTGGCACTGACTCAAACTGAAATACTGCCGCAACTGCGCGCTGATTTTCCGGGCCTGACCTGGACATTCCAGGGCAGCCAGGCTGATTTAAGGGAGTCCACAACGGCGTTGTGGGGCGGTTTCGGCCTGGCAATGGGTGCGATCTTCGCGCTGCTGGCGATAGCCTTCGGCAGCTACCTGCAACCGTTGGTGGTTATGCTGGCGATTCCGTTTGGCGCGGTGGGTGCCATCATCGGCCATATGATCCTGGGCATGGAGCTGTCTCTGGTCAGCATCATGGGCATTGTGGCCCTGTCCGGCGTGGTGGTGAACGACTCACTGATCATGGTGTCTTACGCCAACCGGCAGCGTGATCGGCTGGGACCGGCCCAGGCCATTTATGAAGCCGGCCTGCGCCGCTTCCGGCCCATTGTTCTGACCACACTCACCACCTTCGGTGGCCTGACGCCGATCATTACCGAAACCTCCCTTCAGGCCACCTACCTGATTCCCATGGCGGTTTCCCTGGGCTTTGGCATCGTTTTCGCCACGGCGTTGATCCTGTTCCTGGTGCCCTGTCTTTACCTGGTTCTGGAAGACATCAAGGCCTTTTTCGGCGTACACCATGTGGCAGGTGCGACTGGCTGACCGGACATGGCAAGGCTCAAGAGCGCAACACACGGCGCACAAGCACTGGACCAACCAGCTCAAAAATGATGGTAGAGGCCACCACCACAGGGAGGATGGTGTCGTGCAACTCCGGAAACCGCTCGGCTGCAAGCAGGGCCATGCCAATGGCCACACCGGCTTGCGGTGTCAGCGCCAGGCCAATGTTCCGGGGCAGTGCCTGGCGCCTTGCCCGGTTGAACATTACCGCAACAAAACCGCCTGCCATCCGGCCGGCGAGCCTGAGAAAAATGTAGGCGAGGGTCAGCAGTATGGCATCGTCCGCCTTGTACAGATCAATGCTGGCTCCGGAGAGCACGAAGAAAAACACCAGGAATGGCCATTCGATATGCTCAATCTCCCGGAACGAGCGGGTATGGTGAGAGGACAGGTTAGCAACCAGGCAACCGGCAATCATGGAAGCGAGTAGCGCCGACACCCCCAGCATCGACGAGAGCCCGGCGAGAAGCAGTATGAGCGCGATGGCTTCAACCTGCGTAGGCTCGCCCGGCCGGAGGCGACCGGTCAGCCATGCGGCCGGCAGGCCAATGGCCACGCCTATCAGTATTGCTCCGCCCAGTTCCCATAACGGGTGCAGCAAGGCCAGTTGGCCATCACCACCAAGTACCCAGCCGAGCTCCGCCATGCTCAATCCGAAAACGACAATACCCCAGCCATCGTCAATCGCGACAATACCCAGCAACACACCGGGCAGTAATCCGGTACTCCTGTTTTCCCGGACCGTTTCGCGCACAGCGGCGGGGTCGGTTGCCACTGAAATGGCGGCCAGCGATACCGCAACCACCAGGGGAAATCCCAACGCCATCAACCCGGCGCCAACCAGGAAACCACCTCCGATAATCACGCACAGTGAGACAATCAGAATCAGCGGGCCGGTATTGCGCAGCCGGTCTACCTTCAATTCGCTACCCGCAGAAAAGCCACCATCACCAGGGCCAGCTGGATAAGCGGTTGACTGAGCCCACCCAGCAAATCGCCATTCCGGTCGCCCACCCAGACCTGTTGCACGAAGGCAATGCCAATGCCCATCAGCATGAGGATAGAGATTCTCGGCACACGGGTGCGGCGGGCGATGGTATCGGCAAAAATGCTGACGGACAAAATGACGCCCAACAGAATGATGTTTAAAGTGGCTTGGGAAGTGTCTGTAGGCATCCAGTCGGGTAAGTGACCGGTCACCGGGTGCTCTCCATTATCAGGTTCGATAGTGCCAGATTCACTGCCTGCCCGGCGTGAATCTCTGTCGTATCGTAAAGCGGAACCGTAGTGTCTGCCTGGCGGATCAGTAAACCGATTTCAGTGCATCCCAGAATAACGGCCTGTGCACCGTGCCCGGAAAGCGAGGTGATAATCTTCAAATGCGCCTCCCGGGAGTCTGGGTTAACCTTACCCCGGCAAAGCTCCTCGTAAATAATCCGGTGAACTTCATCCCGCTCGGCCTGATTTGGAGTGATTACCTCAATACCCGCTTCTTCCAGCCGGTGGCGGTAGAACGTCTGCTCCATGGTAAAGCGCGTGCCGAGCAGTCC
>JBHEPI010000148.1:0-15776 GCA_046260345.1 Marinobacter sp.
GGGTCCGGGAAGTTCCAGACAACACAGCGGGCTTTGGCGTTGCCGAAAGGCGCGCACTCGTGCCTGATCGCCACCCGTTGAATGCCACCGGACAGATCGGTCTTCCAGTTGGTCTCCGGGCCGGCAATGCCGTCGATGGTCTCTCGCTCTTCGTCCGTGAGGTCACCGTCCCAGCCCAGATCCATCAGCATCTGCATGGTGAACTCCGGATACCCATCCTTGATCTCCGAGTTCTTCGAGTACACGCCGTCAGCGAGCAGATTCACACCGTCGCGCTCAACACCAAAGCGCGCCCGGAAGGTGAGACCGCCTTCGGACACCGGCAACGACATATCGTACAGGTTCGGTGTTCCCGGGTGGTTCATCTCGGCGGTACCCCAGCACGGCCAGGGCATACCGTAGATATCACCATCACAGGGACCGCCCACCGCACGCAGAGTTGTCTTGTCGAAGTGGTGCTGGTTCGCCATGTGTTTCTTCAGGCGTTCCGGTGATTGTCCGGTATAGCCGATGGTCCACATACCGCGGTTGAATTCGCGAGTGATGTCCTCAATCAGCGGCTCGTCGCCCTCGATGGCAATGTTGCGGAACATGCGATCGGTGAAACCGAACTTGTCTGCAAACAGCTTCATGATTTCATGATCGACCTTGGAGTCGAACAGGGGCTCGATGATCTTCTCACGCCACTGCAGCGACCGGTTGGACGCGGTGACGGAACCGCTGGTCTCGAACTGGGTCGTTGCAGGAAGCAGGTAAGCACCGTCCTTACGGTCGTGCAGTACCGCTGATACCGTCGGGAAGGGATCCACGACGACCAGCAGGTCGAGCTTTTCCATGGCTTCCTTCATTTCCAGCATACGGGTCTGGGAGTTGGGCGCGTGGCCCCACAGCACCATCGCCCGGGTGTTGTCCGGCTGCTCCAGGTTTTCCTTGGCTTCCAGAACACCATCGATCCAGCGGGAAACGGGTATGCCTTTCTCGTTCATCATGGCCCGGGACTTGCCGTCTTTGTCCATGGTGGCAAAGCGACCCTTCAGGTAGTCCATGTCCTCTTCCCAGACACGGCCCCAGTGAGCCCAGGAACCGGCCGCCAGGCCATAGTAGCCGGGCAGGGTGTCGGCGAGTACGCCCAGGTCTGTGGCACCCTGAACATTGTCGTGTCCGCGGAAGATATTGGTACCGCCGCCGGGGACACCCATGTTGCCCAATGCCAACTGAAGCACGCAGTAGGCACGGGTGTTGTTGTTACCGTTGGTGTGCTGGGTACCCCCCATGCACCAGATGACGGTGCCGGGACGGTTGTTGGCCAGGGTGCGAGCGACGCGTTCGAGCTGCGCACCGGGGGCGCCGGTAACGCGCTCAACTTCTTCAGGGTTCCAGCGTTTCACCTCTTCACGGATGTCGCCCATGCCGTATACTCGGGTGCGGATGAACTCCTGGTCTTCCCAACCGTTCTCAAAGATGTGCCACAGCAGGCCCCAGATCAGCGCGACGTCTGAGCCCGGACGGAAGCGCACAAATTCGTCAGCATGAGCCGCCGTGCGCGTGAAACGAGGATCACAAACAATCAGCGGCGCGTTGTTTTCTTCCTTGGCCTTCAGAATGTGCAGCAGCGACACAGGGTGAGCTTCCGCGGGATTGCCCCCGATCAGGAAGATCGCCTTGGATTTGTGGATGTCGTTGTACGAGTTGGTCATTGCACCGTAGCCCCAGGTGTTGGCTACGCCGGCCACGGTTGTCGAGTGACAGATCCGGGCCTGGTGATCAACGTTGTTGGTGCCCCAGTAGGCTGCGAATTTACGGAAGAGGTAGGCCTGTTCATTGTTGAACTTGGCGCTGCCCAGCCAGTAGACCGAATCCGGACCGCTCTCGTCTCGGATCTGCATCATCTTGTCGCCGATCTCGTTGATTGCCTGATCCCAGGGGATTTTTTGCCACTGGCCATCGACCATCTTCATGGGGTATTTCAGGCGACGTTCACCGTGGCCGTGCTCTCGCACCGATGCACCCTTGGCGCAGTGAGCACCCATATTGAAGGGGCTGTCCCAACCCGGTTCCTGGCCGGTCCATACGCCATTCTGGACCTCGGCCTCGACGGTGCAGCCCACCGAGCAGTGCGTACACACTGATTTCTTGAGAACGACTTCGCCGCCTCCTGTCGCCGGAGCCGCAGCCTTCACGCGCGTCGACGGCAGCGACAAAGCTGCCAGGCCACCCACTGCGATACCCGAGGACGCCAGGAACCCACGACGGTCCATGGTTGTTGCAGCGAGGGATGAAAGTAAAGATCCCGCACGGGAGCCTTTCGCTACCCCGTTGGTCTTCTTCCTTAACATGTCACGTACCTCTCTCTTTTATTATTCTCGTTTTTCTGGAAATGCGGTCACCCAAGAGCCTTTCGCAACCTCGGGTAACTCACGATTTCCTTAAAAGCGAGCCGATTCGAAATATTTACGTGTGTGTTCAGTATCACGTAGACCACGGCTTTTCGGGGCGTCTTGTTTGACCACCTCGGCTGCGGCGTTCGGTGAAACAGCCACAGCAACGGCAGCCGGAACGGCTGTTGCTGCCATCCGCAAGAAGCGGCGACGGCTGTTATCACTTTGTTGGTTATCCATAGGACACCTCCACCCGGGTTAAGGGATCAGTCAGATCCCGGTTATTGAAGTGCAAACGCCTCGGCTTCGACGTCCATAAAGGCTCTACCCAGCGAGCCCGCGGGTGCGTAGAAAATAGCGGTTTGCGCTTTCTCCAAATCGGTAAAAAACAAGGCCGCCCACTTTGCCAGGTGTGCGTCAAAAAAGGCTTTCTGCGAAGACAGGTCACTGTCGCACTCGAACTCGCCGGTAATGAGGCCCGCCATGATTTCGCAAAGCGTGCCTATGTGATCTTCAGGTTCTTTCACGTCCTCGCTGGCGGTGATGCCCCTGGCCATCAGATCGCCACGCAAATCCGCAAGGGGCTTCTCGTTCAGAAAACCGGTGAGGTAATAGCTGGCGTATGGAAGCAGTTCACCGCGGCCGACGCCGATGAAAAGGTTGTTGTATTCACGATTGGCGGCATCAGGCGAGGTGCGTTCGGCAAGGGCAGCAAGAGTCCCGGTGGCGGACCCCAATGCGGTATCACCACCGTGCAAGGATGCCAGTCCTTTGAGTAGCTCACTCGAAGGTGGGCCGCCCAGAAGGGCACCCAACAGCTGGTACATTTGTGCCCGCGCGCGGTCTTCATGACTGATCGAGCGAGGACACCGGACTTCCGCAGTGTTGGACAACTTGTCTCCCTCTCATTTTTATTTGTTTAAATTGTGATCATTATCTTATAGCTTCGTTTGCACCCGCGCGCAACTTTGGTTCTGACTACTGACTTAATAGTTAAAACGCATCCTTGGGCGATACCGTGGTGCAGGCTCATCCTCGGTCATTTCGGCTTCGGCATGCCCCATTACGGGAGGTTCAACGGCGGGTTCGGGATCAGATTTCTCAGAGGCGCCTTGAGGTACATCCTCGGCGATGTCTGCAGGATGAGACGTTTCCAAAGTCCTGGCCTGCTCCGGAATCTGGTCCACGACTTGCTGGTCAGCTTCTGGCGTTCTATCAAAACCCTGGCCCACCTTATACAGGGTCTCAACAACATCGCCTGCACTGGCAGCGCCCGTGAAATCTTCATCGTAGTCATTGAGCCCGTCCAGCACTGCCAGAACGGGGTTGGACTTCCAGAGTGAACGCAGGGCCCTGCGGCGGAGGAGTTCCGGGATCTCTTTTCGCATGAACCCGGTAATATCGGTGCCCAGTTCGATCGCATCCGGGTTCGGCAAATTGTATTTCTCGAGAACCTCGTACTCAGGCAAGGCCTCATTGATGGCGAGGTCTGGCTCTTCGGGTGATGGATCAGGCTCAAGGGCTGAAGGCGGGGAGGGCTCTGGCTCCCTGCTGGTTTCAGTTTTCTTGCGTGACCAGCGCTGTAACCGTGACTCAGCCATCAGTGCATCCTCGATTTCTTGATGTTGGCGGGTGCACGGAAGACGTCGCTTTCCTGAGCAATACGGGCGTCACCTTTGCCATCTTCGACGTCGTCAATACGGACCTCATCGCGACGGCGTTTCTTGAAAGGCTCTTCGATGTAATGCATATCGATGAACTCTTTGATCCAGGCTGCCAGGGATTCGGGAATCGGCACCGCTTCAACAATGCTTTCGCCGCTGTCCAGAGCGTCCAGCGCCTCATGAGCGCTGGCGGTAACGGCGCTTACGACCCATCCTGACGGGGACCGCTTGCTCTGATCCCTGTCCATTATGATCCACACGGAAGGCACAGCCATATTCAGGGATACAAGGTAGCCTTCTACATCGGCGCGATATAATTCCATTGCCACAGTACCAGCGTGGTAATCAATCTGCTCTCCGTCGCGAACCAGCTCTTTCCAGAATGCGTCAGGTGCGCCCGGTATAACCGCTAACGGCTTCCAGACATCCCGCGCCCACCGGGTTATCCCAGGCGAGCGGCGAACGACCGCACCAATTTGTAATTCGCGTTTCCAGCTCTCTGTACGACTGCTCATGGCGCTTCTCTTGTTGTAATTTGAAGTTAGCAGAGCCCCATCAATTAACCAATTATTCAATTGTCCAAGGATGAATAGCTGTGGCATTCTCAAAGAGAAATATTGGAACCGTATACGTATAAAAACAACTACAAGATCCAAAAAGAGCCAAATTCCTGATGACGGCAAATAAAACACTAGTGTTATGTAGCTGCGATAGAACCCAGTCTTTCAATCCGGAGGCACTGAAAACGGCCTCGGCGGCCGGGGAGGTGGTCGTTGTTGATCAACTCTGTGGCAACGAGATGCAGGTTGCGGCCGAGCATCTGAGTGGCGACGCCGAAGTGCTGTTTGCCTGTGGCCAACAGGCAGCCCTGTTCGAGCGTTTGAGCGAAGACGTGCAGGCTGAAACCGGGCAATCGGCCCCACTGAGTACCATCGACATCCGGGATCGCGCCGGCTGGAGTTCGCCGGCTGCCAACCCCGGGCGCTTGCACGCCAAACAGGCCGCCCTGGTGGCCGCAGCTCAGCTGCCGGCTCCCGTGGCGCCGGTGAAAACGATCGAGTCAACCGGTGTGTGTTGCATCGTCGGGCCTACCGAGAAGGCCGTCAGGATGGCCGAGCTGGTTCAGGACGAGCTCGGCGTCACGTGCATTGTCGACGATGCCGGGCCGATACATTTGCCGTCCGCTGGTTATGACGTGGCCAGGGGGCAACTGACAGCTGCCTATGGCGCGCTTGGCAATTTCAAACTGGAGTTTGGCCAGTTGCAGGCGTTGAATCCCGCGGGCCGCGGTGCCCTCGGATTCGGTCCGGTTAAAGCCACCGCCCGAAGCGAGTGCGATGTGTTTATTGACCTGCGTGGCGGTGCGCCCGCGTTTCCCCACTATCAAAAGCGCAATGGCTACTTCTGGGCTGATCCGGACAAAACCGGAGAACTGGAGCGTATCGCGCTGACGGCCAGGGACCGGGTGGGTGAGTTCGAAAAAACCGTCTATTTCAATCTGGAAACCTCCCTGTGTGCGCATTCCAGGGCAAACCAGCCCGGTTGCACCCGCTGTCTTGACGTGTGTTCCACCGAAGCGATTTTCTCCTTCGGAGACCATGTACAGATTGACTCGGATATCTGCGCCGGCTGTGGAACCTGTGCGGCGGTTTGCCCGACCTCCGCCATAACCATGAATGAAACCCCTTTCGAGGCACTGACCCAGGCTATCTCTGTGATGGGAAGGGTCTATCGCGAGCACACTGGCGAATCGCCACGTCTGGTTTTCCATACGTTGGGAGCCGGTGCTGAAGCCATTACCTACCTGGCACGATACTACGACGGGCTGGCGGACGACCTTCTCCCGCTGGGACTGGAGCAGGTCGATCGTATCGGCCACGCAGAGATCATTGCCGCGTTCGGCGCGGGCTACGCGGAAGTCCTGATCCTGGCGGACACCGAGACAGATCGCCGGGCGGTTGCTGCGGAAGTCGAACTGGCTCAGGCCATGCTTAAAGGTACCAGTAATTCTCCCAGCCGGGTTCGCGTGATTGCAGCACAGGAACTTGGCGAGGCCGGGGAGAATGCCGGGCGCGTGAGCGAACCGGTGTTGCTGGTCGGAGGACGCCGGGATATTACGCGGGTCACCGTAAACGCGATGTCGGAAAAGATCGAAGAACCGATCCCGCTGCCGGCAGGAGCACCCTACGGCGCCATCGAGATCGATTCCGACAAATGTACGCTGTGCCTGGCCTGTGTATCGCTGTGTCCCACCGGTGCCCTTGGCGACCACCCGGATCGCCCGGAAGTCCAGTTCACGGAAAACGCTTGTGTTCAGTGTGGCATCTGTGAGAGCACCTGCCCGGAGACGGCTATTACTCTGAAACCCCAACTGGACCTGTCCAAGGACGCGCTGAGTGCCCGGCCGCTGCATGGCGAAGACCCGTTCGAATGTGTCAGCTGCGGTCGGCCATTCGGCGTCGCCAGTACCATCAACCGAATCGTTGAAAAGCTGGAAAACCAGCACTGGATGTACAATAAATCGGACAATGTTCAGTTGATAAAGATGTGTGAGGACTGCCGGGTTAAAGCCCAATTCCATGGGGATAACGCGCCCATGGCGGGGGGAAAGCGTCCTCGTGTCCGTACCAGCGACGATTACCTGGACAGCTGAAAACCAAACAGGATACAACATGGTCCAATACGTTAACGCCGACAAAAGCAATCTGATCGGTACCGACGCGCCTCGGCCGCAAGACAAGAACCCCAAGGGGATTGACCGCATCATTGCCATTGCGTCGGGCAAAGGTGGTGTGGGCAAGTCGACCGTGGCGTCCAACCTGGCGGTTGCGTTGGCTTCGAAAGGTCTCAAGGTGGGCCTGCTGGATGCCGACGTCTACGGGCCCAGCCAGCCCCGCATGCTGGGTGTCTCAGGCCGCCCGTCCAGCCCCGACGGGCATACGATCCTGCCCTTGCGTAATCATGGCGTGACACTGATGTCCCTGGGGCTGATGGCCCCGGACGACGAGGCCATCGTCTGGCGCGGGCCAATGCTGATGGGGGCCCTGGAGCAGATGATGAACCAGGTGGACTGGGGACGGCTGGACGTCTTGCTTGTGGACCTGCCCCCGGGCACCGGCGATGTGCAAATGACCCTGAGCCAGAAATTTTTTGTGGCGGGCGCTGTTATCGTTTCGACGCCCCAGGACATTGCCCTGATGGACGCTCGCAAGGGTATCGACATGTTCAATCGGATGGAGGTGCCACTGTTTGGCCTGATCGAGAACATGGCATCTTTTGTCTGTGACGGTTGCGGTAAAGAGCACTACCCCTTTGGATCCGGCGGTGCCCGGGCTGAGGCAGAAAAGCTTGGAACCCCTTTCCTGGGTGAAATTCCGCTTGATCTGGATATCCGCATCGGTTCGGACGGCGGCGTCCCGATTGTGGTGTCAAAGCCCGAAAGCCTGCAATCCAAAGCCTTCCAGCACATCGCCGATGAAATTATCGCTTCTGACGTCTACGCGCAGGCCATTCGATGATCGAATCCCCTCAGTTCCCGCCGTTACTCTCCGGCCAAGCCGTGCCCAAGCACACAGACCCTTTTGATAAGGCTGTTAGTCAGGCCATTGCCGGAGTCGACTCCGGCACGATTTTTTACTCCGAGGCGGGTGACATCTTACGCGCAGCCCTGGTACTGGCGCCGGAAACGCCTCTGGAAGAGGCTATTCAAGCCGTTTACGTTGCCCAGATAGGGCTGGCGGAGAGTCTGGGAGCACTGGCCCCACCCGAAGTGCCCGTCTACTTTCAGTGGCCTGATCGCATCAAGGTCAATGGCGCGGTCTGCGGCGGTGTTCGCTTTGCTGCGGATGTTGCAGACCCCAAGGCGATTCCCAGGTGGCTGGTCATCGGTATTGATGTACCCTTTATACCTGTGAGCGACGAGCCGGGGGAAAACCCCAATCAAACCTGTCTGTTTGATGAAGGTTGCGGCCAGATCGAGCCCATGGCGTTACTGGAAAGCTGGTCCAAGCACACGCTTCTGTGGCTCACCTACTTCATGGACAGTGGGTTCGAGCGCGTTCACAATGAGTGGCGGCCACGCTGTGACACTCTGGGCAAGCAGATCGACCAGCCAAAGTCCGGCATTTTTGTCGGTCTGGATGATAAAGGCCGGATGCTGTTGCGTCAGGATGTCATGACCGAAGCGGTGAGTTTGATTGAATTCGCGGAGCACACATGAAGCTGGCCAGAACCCTTAGATTGGATATATCCGATGAAAATGTTTACGAAATACCTGCCCCTAGCGGCGAATGGGCCATTTCGGGCGGGTTCGAATTCTCCAACTGGACGGAAGCGGATCTGAAGGGCAAGGCTCGCCAGGCCTTTACCAACGGCTGGTACAGCATAGAATCCGGTGGCCGAGCCAGTTTCGTGGGCGTCTGCAACATCACCGAAGCGGAACTGGAGCAACTGCGACAGACCCTGGCGCAAACCTTTGTCGAACTATACGGCGCCCCGGATATTGACGCCGCCTACCCGGTCGCCAGCGAAGAAATCGACCAAATGCGCCATATGTGTGAGGATTTCGAGGAAAACACCCTGCTAATGGTCAGCCGCACGCTGACCGAGTTGGGTGTGGAGGAAACCTACCGCTCCCGGGCTCCGCAGGATGCCTCTCTGGAGGCCTTTGCCGTGCATGGCGGATACGAATGATGACGCTCTGAAGGTTTTACAGCCCGAAGCTGCCGTATGGCATAAACCGCACAGGCGTTCCCGGCTCTATCTGCTGAGCACCTTCGTCCAATTCCACCATGCCCTCGGACCAGGCCAGACCGGTCACCCGGCCCGAGCCTTCAGAGCCGAACACCTCAACCTGCCCGTCACGAACCCTGGCGCGCAACATCTCGCTGCGCCCCGGTTTTTTGTTTTTGGAAAAATTGGCGGGCATGACATAGCCCCGGGGCTCGAACCACTCCCCTCCGGCCAGTAACGCCATCGCCGGCGCTCCAAAGCGCAGCGCACAGACCCAGGCCGCCACAGGATTGCCCGGCAAACCCACCACCGGTGTCCCCCGGAACATGGCCAGCGCCAGCGGGCGGCCCGGTTTGATCGCGATGCGCCAGTTGCTGATGTCACCATGGGCTTTCAGCGTTTTCGACACATGGTCCTCGTCCCCTGCGGAAACCCCGCCACTGGTCAGGATCAGGTCGCACTGCTCCACGCCGCGTTCCAGGGCCGCTTTGACCTCCTCGGCCCGGTCCAGTACATGGCCCAGGTCGACCAACTCATAGCCAAGCTGCGTGACCATAGCACTCAGCATAGGGCGGTTTGCATCATAGATTTGCCAGTCGGTGACCGCTGAGCCGACAGGCTTCACTTCATCACCCGTGGACAAAACTCCGACCCGAAGCCGCTGAAAAACATCGACCGACTCGATGCCCACACTGGCAAGGACTGAAATCTGAGTGGGCGTCAGGCAGGTAGACGCCGTGAGGATCCGATCCTGTACCTTGATGTCCTCGCCGGCTTTGCGTGCGTTGGCGCCTGCTTTTAACGAACCGTTTAAATGCAGTTTCCCGTCGATAATCTCACAGTCTTCTTCAAGGGCCACCGTATCAGTGCCTGCCGGTATTACCGCGCCGGTGAGAATGCGTATGGCGTGGCCCTCGGGCACATGACCGGTGTATGGCTCCCCGGCGGCACTGCGGCCGTCAACCAGCGGCATGATGCAGGGCGCGTCCGTTAAAGGACCCGCAAATGCATAGCCATCGACCGCCGAATTGTTACTGGGGGGATGGGCGCGAGGCGCATACACATCGCTCGCCAGTATGCGGCCGTTCACCTGTGACAGCGGGACAGCCCTATCCATTCCCACCACCGGATGCAAGCGTGAACGTAACCGCGCCAGGGCCTCCGCCACCGGCGTCCAGTTGACTCCGGGGGGCAGGGCAAAGCAGTCATTACGAAGCGGTTTCATTGGTACCCCGTTCTTGGTTGGGCCGTTCATGGTATTTCACGGTTCAGGATAAAGTCAGCGATGGCGGGTACATTGTTGACGTTGAAAACCGGTCCGGAGAAATCTGCGGCATAGTCTGACGCCACCGCAATAATGCTGGCGTCTTCCTTGTACAGGGGCATGCGCGAGCTTTCCCGCCTGTGTACTTCGATCTTGGGGTGTGAGCGGGTTTTAAAACCCTCGACCACGACCCAGTCGCAGGGTCCCAGTCGGCCCAGCAACTCATCCAGGGTCGGCTCTTCGGCGCCGCGTAGTTCGTGCATGATGGCAAAACGCTGACCGCCTGCCAGGATAACCTCACGGGCACCGGCATCCCGGTGTTTGTAACTGTCGGTGCCGGGCTGATCTACATCCACCATGTGGTGGGCATGCTTGATCGAGCTGACCGTTAACCCTCTGTTGGACAACTCACGAATCAATGCACTGGCCAGAGTCGTCTTGCCCGAATTTTTCCAGCCCACGATGCCTATAACGTTCACTTCAGGTGCTTCTCCGCCCAGGCCAGATCTTCCGGGGTGTTGATATTAAAGAAATCATTCTCATCAAACATCACCAGTGCCTCACCCTGAGCTTGTGTCCACTGGCGAATCTTGCGTACGCCGTCGTTCAGGGCGGCCCGCAGGTCATGCCGACGCGCCACCTGCCAGCGGCCGAAAGTCGGTTGAGGCAGCCTGCCGCGTTCTGGATCCGGCGTGGCCGCCAACACCACCGGGGTATCGCGTTCCGCCAGCCGGGCAACCAGATCCCGAGGGAAAGAGGGGGTGTCGGCCGCGACGCTGATGAGCCATTCATGGCCCTGTTCGGCGGCCCAATCCATACCGGCAAGCACACCGGCCAGCGGGCCGGGAAAATCGCCGATCGAGTCGGCCACCACGGGCAAACCCAGGTCATCAAACCGGCTCAAGTCCCCGTTGGCATTCAGCACCACCGCGTCGACCTGAGGGGTGATCCGTTCGATGACACGGTGGATCAGCGACCGGTCACCCAGCATCAGGCGCCCCTTGTCGCCACCGCCCATGCGGTTGGCCTGGCCTCCGGCCAGAATGACGGCGCACTCAGTCATGCTCTGCCCCTTTGCGACGCATTTTCTTGTCTTCATCAGGAACCTGCGACAGGTCCTGGTCGAATACCAGGCGGTGCTCGCCACTGAGACAGGTGAATTTCTTGCCTCGCATCCGCCCGATCAGGGTCAGCTCGACCTGCCGGGCAATATCGACACCCCAGGCGGTAAAGCCGGACCGGCTGATCAGGGTGGGAATGCCCATCAGGGATGTCTTGATGACCATTTCGGAGGTCAGGCGGCCTGTGGTGTAGAGGACTTTATCCGCGGCCGTGATGTTGTTCAGGTGCATCCAGCCGGCAATCTTGTCGACGGCGTTATGGCGCCCTACATCTTCCATATAGGCCAGAACCCGGAGCCCCTGGCACAGGGCAGTGCCATGAATGGCGCCGGTTTCCATATACAGGCTGGGGGTGTGGTTGATCTGATAGGAAAGGTCATAAAAGGTACTGGTGTGCACCGGTGTGTCCGGCAACTGTAATCCCTCAAGCCCCGCCATCATGTCACCAAACACCGTGCCCACGGCGCATCCTGAGGTCCGGGTTTTCTTTTCCAGTTTGTCCTCGACATCCGTGGCAGTCGCAGTGCGGACCACGGCAACTTCCAACTCTTTGTCGTAATCAATCCCGGTGACCTGATCGGTGTCACGGAGCATTCCCTGGTTCAGGAGGAAACCGAGTGCCAGATACTTCGGATGGTCGCCAATGGTCATCGCCGTGACGATTTCCTGGCTGTTCAGATAGATGGTCAGAGGGCGCTCTTCGATCACGCTGATCGACTTCGACTGACCGTGTTCGTCAACGCCCTGAACAGCGCGGGACAGTCTGGGATCTTTGGGGTCGGGAAGCAGGGGATCAATCATCATTTTTGTTATAGCCGTTTCAGGGACACCGCAGAATGGAATGGTTACGGAGACTGTCAGAGATTAGCCTATTTGGCATTCGGGAAAAATAGCTGTTGTCCTTTCACCCTGAATTCGGCAATCGCTTGCTGGCCGTCATCAGAAATTAACCAATTGTGCCACTGCCTGGCCAGATCGTGCTTGAGGTGCGGATGCTTTTCTTCAGAAAGCAGCAGGCTGCCGTACTGATTGAACAGCACATCGTCGCCTTCAAAGAGCAGTGTCAGGTTCTGACGGTTTCCAAAGGCCACCCAGGTGGCACGATCCGACATTACGTACGCACCCATGGCTGCGGCGGTGTTGAGTGTTGGCCCCATGCCGCTGCCAAGTTCGCGGTACCAGTCGCCATAGGGTTCGACACCGGCGTTTTTCCAGAACCGCAATTCGGCGCGATTGGTGCCGCTGTCATCGCCCCGTGATGCGAAGGGTGCCCTGGCATTGGCGACAGCCGCGAAGGCTCCGGCAGCACCCTGTGCTTCGCTGATATCCGCAGGATCATCGGCAGGGCCGATCAGGACGAAGTCGTTGTACATGACATCGGCCCGTTCACTGGCGTAGCCGGTTTCGACAAAGCGCTGCTCACCGGTGGTATCGTGCACCAGTAGGCTGTCGGCATCCCCGCGGCGTGCGATCTCAAACGCCTGGCCGGTGCCCACAGCCACCACCCGCACTTCGATGCCGGTGGTCTCTTTGAACGTCGGTAGAATGGCGTCGAATAGCCCGGAGCTCTCGGTCGAGGTTGTTGACGCCAGGGTGATGTAGTCATCGGCGTAAGCACTGAGCACCAGACCCGTGCTGGCGAGAGTCGAAAGTAACAGGGCCAACGTTTTTCTCATCTTGTTTTTCTCCTGTCGTGTCCAGAGCCGGCTTACTCCACAAGCTCTCCGGCAATATAGGCTTGCGCCTCTCGCGAGACGGGCGCGTCAAAAAAGTCCTCAGCGAGTGTGTGTTCACGGACTTTGCCGCCAGAGACAAACAGTACATCCCCCGCGAGTCGCCTGGCCTGATGCAGATCGTGGGTGGTCATCACGATGCGGGTTCCCCGCTGATGAAACTCTCTCACCGCAGCCTCTACAGCTTTAATTGCCGCCGGATCAAGAGCAGAGGTGGGTTCATCCAGGAACAGCACCTGCGGAGAAAGCACCCAGGCGCGCGCCAGTGCCAGCCGCTGCTGTTCACCGCCGGAGAGCACTCGGGCGGGCGTATGGGCGCTGGCGCCGAGGCCAAAACGCTCCAGCGCATCGTACGCGAGTTTCACTCGGGTCCTGCGTGGTACGTTATTCACTGCCAGCGCGTGGGTAAGGTTGGCCACGGCCGAGCGGCGCAAAAGCACCGGGTGCTGGAATACCATCGCCTGGCGTGGGCGAGTGTCACTTGACCAGCTTACCTGCCCCTGGGTGGGCGCCAGCAGGCCGTGAGCCAGCCTCAGCAGAAGGCTTTTGCCTGCTCCGTTCGGACCCATCACCAGGGTGGGGCCAGTGCCCTGCAGGGTGAAGGAACACGGCCCCAGCAGTACCTTGTCCTCGTGGCTGAAGCTGACCTCATCAAAGCGCAGCGCCGGCGGCGGTATAAGGACGGATGAGGCAAGCAGAGGCAGATTGAATGAGGTCATCCTGTCCGCCTCCTGGTCAGCTCGCCCACCAGATAGACGCCTGCGTTAATCAGCATGACCAGCATCAGCAGCACAATGCCCAGCCCCAGCGCCAGGGGCAGGTTGCCCTTGCCGGTTTCCAGCACAATGGCAGTCGTCATGACCCGGGTAACGCCATCAATGTTGCCGCCGACCATCATTACTGCGCCCACCTCGGCGCTTGCGCGGCCAAACCCTGCAAGCAGAATGGTCAGTAGCGCAAAGCGGGCATCCCACAACAGGGTGGGCATCATGCGTGGGCGTGACATGCCCAAGGAAACAAACTGCTCACGGTATTCGCCCAGAAGTTCCTCTACCTTCTGGCGCGAGAGCGCAGCCAGAATCGGCAACACCAGCACCACCTGCGCAATGACCATGGCGCCCGGTGTAAACAGCAGGCCCCACTCGCCCAGCGGCCCGGCGCGGGAGAGCAGTAAATAGACCATGAGCCCGGCCACCACTGGCGGCAGTCCCATCAGGGCATTGAGCAGGACAATCATCGCGCCCCGCCCCGGGAAGCGCCACAATGCCACCGCCGCGCCGAGGGGAAAACCCAGCACAGCCGCGATCAGTACCGCGAGAAGCGAAACCTGCAGTGACAGCGCCACGATCTGAAAGAGCGAAGCGTCGAGATTTAACAGTAGCGACAGCGCCACACCAAACGCATTATTATTTTCCACGGCTGCGACTCCTTGATATTGAGCATCGTGGCGTTTCTGACTACGCTTTGCACAGCATGCTGAAATATATGCAGCTAAAAACAGTCCTGTGCTATTCGCGAACACCAGGAGAGTTCAATGCCCCTTCCCGCTTACCTGACCACGGCCGAAGCCGCCGATTATCTGCGCCTGAAAGAACGCAAGGTCTACGACCTGGTCAGTCAGGGCGTTATTCCCTGTGTGCGGGTGACGGGAAAGCTATTGTTTCCGCGTCAGCGTATAGATCTGTGGCTGATGAGCCATCTGGAGGGTGACGACGCTGTCAGCTCTCCGATTCCGCCGGTTCTCGCGGGTAGCCAGGATCCTTTGCTGGAGTGGGCGGTGAAAGAGAGCAGCGCAGAGCTTGCCTTGTTGTGCCAGGGAAGCGGCGACGGCGTACAACGATTGATCGATGGGCGTGCGATGCTCGCCGGGATGCATATCTGGCACGCTGAGAGCCAGCGGTACAATGACCCTGCCACGCTGGGGCTGAGCGGGATGCGCGATCTGGTGCTGATTCGGTGGGCAAAACGTCAGCAGGGGCTTCTTCTGGCTGCCGATAACCCTCATAGACTGGCACGACTTGAGGATATCGCGAGCCCCGGCATACGTGTCGCGCATCGCCAGCCCGATGCCGGTGTCAGTCATTTGCTGCAGAGCTTGCTGGCTCGCCACCGCATTGATGCCAGGCGCCTTGAGTGGGCCGCTCACCCGTCGCTCAGCGAGGACGATCTCGCTTTGGCCATTCGTCAGGGCGAGGCAGATATCGGCGTGGGAATCGAAGCTGCGGCGCGGCGCCAGGGCCTGGCCTTTATCCCGCTGCAGCACGAGCAGTTTGACCTGGCCATGCGCCGGCGCCATTACTTTGAGCCGGCCCTGCAGCGCCTGCTGGCATTTGCCGGAAGCGAGCGTTTTGTGCAGCGTGCCGAGGCGCTGGGTGGTTACGACATCAGTGAGTTGGGGAAAGTCGTGTACAACGCTTGATATCACCGATCCGGTTACCTTCTCGTTACCCGGAATGCCTGGCATAAACGACTGGCAACAGGGGTTTTCCACGCTGGTGTTACCTCAGTTAGCGCTCACCTTAACCAATGCCATCTTTCTTACCGCGCTAATGACAGGGGATTACTTCGGCGAGCCATCCCGTAGCGTTTCACCAGCCCGTCTTGCTGGCCGGTCATTGCAATAACAGCACTGATTACCTTTTGGGCCAACCCATTTTTCGGGTTTTTAGCCGGGGTCGCTGCGGAAACATTTCAGGCTGCCTGGGTGCGTGGACAAAAAATCGCCTAGACTAATAGTCAGCACCCAAGCGACAGGAAATAACGTGGAGGGGGTCGTATGCCGCAGATTCAGAAATACCCCGCAGGGTGGCGGGTACTGCACTGGGTAATGGCGCTGATGGTTCTGACGTTGATACCTGTTGGGCTCTGGATGGCTTCACGCGCGG
>JBHEPI010000151.1:0-19625 GCA_046260345.1 Marinobacter sp.
GACATCCAGGAAGTCATCATGGGCTGCGTACTGCCCGCCGGCCTCGGCCAGGCACCTGCAAGACAGGCCTCCCGCGCCTCCGGCATCCCCGACTCCAGCGGCTGCACCACCATCAACAAAATGTGCGGCTCCGGCATGCAAGCCGTCATCATGGCCCACGACCAGATCAAAGCCGGCACCAACAGCATCATGATCGCCGGCGGCATGGAAAACATGAGCCAGGCACCCTACCTGCTGCCCAAAGCCCGTGCCGGTTACCGCATGGGCCACGGCCAGGTCATGGACTCCATGTTCCTCGACGGCCTCGAAGACGCCTACGAAGGCGGCCTCATGGGCGTATTCGCCCAGCGCACCGCTGATAAGTACGACATCAGCCGTGAAGCCATGGACAAGTTTGCCATCGCCTCCCTGGAGCGCTCCCTGGCCGCCATCAAGGACGGCTGGTTCGCCGACGAAATCACCCCGGTCACTGTCTCAGGCCGTGGCGGCGACACCGTGGTGGATACCGACGAACAGCCCGGCAAAGCCAGACCCGAAAAAATACCCCAGCTGAAACCGGCCTTCGCCAAAGACGGCTCCGTCACCGCCGCCAATTCCAGCTCCATCAGCGACGGCGGCTCCGCGATGGTGCTGGCCACCCGCGAAGAAGCCGAAAAGCGAGGCTTGAAGCCACAGGCCAGGATTGTCGCCCACGCCACCCACGCCCGCCTGCCGGCCGAGTTCACCCTTGCGCCTATCGGAGCCATTGAAAAGGTACTGAAAAAAGCCGGGTGGAGCCGTCATGATGACGTCGACCTGTTCGAGATCAACGAAGCGTTTGCCGTGGTTACGCTCGCGGCTATCAATGAGCTCGGTCTGGATCCCGACAAAGTCAACGTCCATGGCGGTGCCTGCGCCCTGGGCCATCCCATCGGCTCCTCCGGTTCGCGGATCATGGTCACCCTGATCAACGCCCTGAAACAGCGTGGCCTGAAACGCGGTGTGGCGTCGCTGTGTATCGGTGGCGGGGAAGGTACAGCGGTAGCGATCGAGCTGCTGTAACAGCAAAGCCGGAACTACTGGTCCTGCTTGCGGTAGGCCAGTGGGCTGAGCCCGGTCCAGTGCTTGAAGGCACGTGAAAAAGCACCGGGCTCGGTAAATCCCAGCTGCGATGAAATCTCCGATACCGTCAGGTTCTGCCGCGTGAGCATGATCACCGCCTGGTCACGCCGCAGGTTGTCCTTGATCTTCTGGTAGGAACTGCTCTCCGCTTTCAGCTTCCGCGACAGGGTATAGGCGGTCATATGCAGTTGTTCCGCCACCTGTTCCAGGGCGGGTAAGCGCTCGTCATCCACATTTTCCAGAATCTGCCGCACTTGCGTGGTCACGCTGTCGTCGTCATCTATCCAGATAAGCAAATTGCGGGGAGACTGATCTATAAAAGCATCCAGCTCCTCCCGCGAACGGGTGACCGGCATATCCAGATAGTTGTGGCTGAAGAACAGGCTGTTGCGGGATTCGTTGAAGTAACACTGGCAGGGAAAAACGAAACGATACTCATCGAAATGGCCGGGCAAGCTGTGCTGGAAAGTGGCGTGGCTAAGAACAATCTTGCGCCCGACCAGCCAGCCCACCAGTCGGTGCCATACCAGTAGCAGCCACTCCACCAGGAAATTATCCGGGTCCAGCTCCGGGTGGCGGTGGGTGACGCTAAGCTCTATCTCATCGCCAATGGTATCCAGTTCGATCACAATGTCGTCTGAGAACAGCCGGTAACAGCGGATGCTCTGGTGGATGACTTCCTCCAGGTTGGCACTGTGCACCACCAGTGAACCCATCAGGTGGAAATGCCCGACGCGGCAGGGCCGGGTGGTGCGGCCCATGAATTCGTCATCCAGTTTGCCCCATACCAGGCGGAACAGGCGTATAAACTGTTCGGTGGGCACCCGTGCCCGGGGCGAGTGAATGAAATCCGGGTCAATACCGTTATTGCGAAGCAGTTCATCGGAATAACCGCGCGCCTTCTCAAGGCCATACAGAACGGCCCGGGCGTAGTGGGAAGAGAAGGTCAGGTTCTTCATCGGGTATAGGTCTCGGGTAAGGCTGTCGGCTGCAAAATCTTACAATTTCAGTTGGGCGGGCATGATATTGTCGTCCTGCTACACTTTTCTCAAAGTTCCAGACAGGTTACAAGGTTATGGCCGAGGGCACCAAGCACCCCCAGAAATTGTTGCTTTTTTATCTGACAAGTCACAGGCCCTTCGGGCTGGGCACCTTGAAAATCCGCGAAATCATGCCGTTTGTGCCGCTGACCAAGCTGCCCCACAGCCACTCGGCCGTGGTTGGTACCATGAGTTTCCGTGGCGCGGCGGTGCCGGTGATCGACATGGCTGCGGCGGTTGGCTCGCCGCCGCTGACGGAGGAAGAGCGTAAGACTGCCTCCATTATCGTGACCGATATACAGCGCAAGGAAATCGGCTTTCTGGTGCGCAGTGTGCGGAAGATTGTCGAGACCGACTGGAAAGATGTAATGCCTCCGCCCAAGAGTCTTGGTGACCGGGCTTTCATCACCGGGTTGTTGACCATCGAGGATCAGATTGTCCAGCTACTGGATGTGGAGCTTCTGCTGGCACGCGTATATCCGGAATCCGTCGATCCCTCTGACGTGGTCCTGACCGATGTTCAGCGCGAGACCCTGAAAGGTCTCAATATCCTTCTGGTGGATGATTCCCAGGTGGCACGCAAGCAGCTGTCCGATGCCCTGGACGCCAAGGACGTTACCTATTTCGTCACTACCAACGGCAAGGACGCGCTGGATCTGATGATCAATGCCAATAACGATGGCAAACCCATTGATATTCTGGTGAGTGACATTGAAATGCCCGGGCTGGATGGCTATGAGCTGACCTTCAACGTGCGGGACAGCAGTTCCCTTAAACAGCCCTACATCATTCTCCACACTTCGCTGAATAGCGAAATGAGCGTGAGCTACGCAAGGCAGGTGGGGGCAGACGAAGCGCTGACCAAGTTCGACGCAGAAGAACTGTTGCACGCGATATTGCGCGGGGCTGAGCGGGACTGAACTGACTTTTCAGCTCGAGCCTGTTTCCACGCGAGCCAAGAACTCCCCGATATGCTTGAACGCCTCTTCCGCTTCCGGTAACTGTGGCGTAAAGAGGTGCCACACGTGAACCATGTCGGGCCAGGTTTTTATTTCCACCGGTGATCCGGCGGCCCGCGCTTTCTCCACATATCGCCGGGCGTTCTCCGCCAGTAATTCCGATTCACTGACATGAATCAGTGTCGGGGGAAGGTTGTGCAGTCTTCCTCGCAGGGGGGATGCAAGCGGGCTGGTGGGCAATACCCGCAAGCCCAGAACCGTCCCCCACCACAACAAAGGCACCGGTACCCGTGACAGTTTCCTGACCGTTGGTCCCAGCATGGGGTCGGTTTTCAGATTGGCTCGCTTGCCCAGCGACGTGAGCATCAGTTCGGTAGATGGCGATAACGCGATGGCAGCATCCGCTTGAGGCAGGCTTTGGTCCCGTACCCAGGCAATCAGCCCCAGGGCGTGGCTGCCGCCGGCGGAGTCCCCGGCGACCACCAGGAAATTCGCCGGTTCCGTCCCGTCCGGGCCGTTTCCGAGTATCCAGTGGTAGGCCCGCCGGCAGTCGATAATCCCGTCCAGGTAGCGATTCTCCGGCATTAAACGGTAGTCAACGGCGAAGACAGAGGCACGGGTCAGCCGGGACAGGCGGTCGGTGATGGCGCGATGGCTTTTGGGGCTGCCGGAGATCCAGGAACCGCCGTGGATGTAGAGAATCCGGCGGTTGCTTTGTGCGCCGGGCGCAATCACCCATTCTCCTCTGGGGGCTCCGTTTGCAGGCGAGCGGACCTGCGAGACCAGGTCCAGGTCATCGCTCAGGCTATCCATATATTGCCGCAACGCTTTTACTCGAGCGCGACCGCGGAGACCCTCAGTCACAGTATGCATGCCCTGGACCTTCTCAAGCACTCGCCGTTGCGCTTCGCTCTGTTGCGAGCCCGTGGCCATCTTGCTTTCATCGCTGCCATCGGGTTTGCGCCGCAGCAGATAAACCGCAACGGCAATAAGCATTCCCGTAATCAGGGTAAACCACAGCATGACAAACCAGGCGATTCCGAAAATCATGGGTGGTCCTTGCAGGATTTAACGGGGCAGTGGCCGACTGACGCGGCGCATCGAGCGCTCCATTCTCCGGTCGTTTTCATGCCGTTCGGATAACACATTCTGGGCGTATTGAATGTGCTGACCGGCGAAATGCCGTGCGTCTTCCGCACGGCCTTCGATAATAGCCTCAAACAGCAGGCGATGCTGTTCCATCAGCTCGCTTCGCGTCTGCTTTTCTCTGGCATACATGCCGCCGATATTGGTGACCACGTTAGTTTCCAGCAGGCTGAACAAGCCGCGGATGGTGTGCAGAAGAATGACGTTGTGGCTGGCTTCGGCAATCGCCAGGTGAAAATGTGCATCGGCCGACCCTTCCTCACTCAGGTCACTGCTGCCCTCTGAAGCATAGCAGGCCTGCAGTTTTTCGTAAGCGGTCTTCAGATGTGTCTTGTCCAACGTTGTCGCGCGCATTGCGGCGTAAAAAGCGCAATCTGCTTCCAGGGTGCGGCGGTATTCCAGCAGATCTCTCTGGGCGTCCGGGCGCCCCTCCAGCAGGGTGATCAGTGGGTCAGTGAAGCTGGATCCCAGTGATTCTGCCACGTAATGGCCGCCACCCTGGCGGCTGACCAGCAGGCCTTTGGTGGCCATTCGCTGCACGGCTTCCCGCAATGACGGCCGCGATACCCCGAATCGTTCGGCCAGAGTGCGTTCCGCCGGAAGCCGCTCCCCGGGTTGCAGGGTGCCTTCCAGAATCATGTTTTCCAGTTCCTCGACAATGCTGTCTGCGAGGCGTCTTGGTGCAATTCTTCCGATGCTCATTACGGTTCCGTTTTGGTCTTACCATTTTTTAATTATGACGGCCAAGCCGATGAATGATAACCCTAAATCTTCTCACCGAGACTAATGTCTTAGTGTTTTGCTTTGAAGTCCCGCCAAAAGTTCCCTATCGTATTCTTCGGTCATTGTAAATTGGTAATACCAGTTATCCAAATTTTCCAACAATAAAGTTCAGGAGTTTCTGATGTCTCCCGGTATTCTCGCCTTGCTGGCTTTCACCCCCATACTGTTGGCGGGTGTTCTGTTGATCGGGCTGCGATGGCCTGCCCGTCGTTCCATGCCCATCGTGTTCGTTGTTACCGCGCTCATCGGCCTGACGGCCTGGGATATGTCGTTCAACCGCATTCTTGCCTCCACCCTGCAGGGCCTGGGTATCACTATCGGCCTGTTGTGGATTATTTTCGGCGCTATTCTCCTGTTGAACACCCTCAAGCATTCCGGCGGCATTACTGCCATCCGCGCGGGGTTTGCCAATATCAGCCCGGACCGACGTGTTCAGGCCATCATCATTACCTGGCTGTTCGGCTGTTTCATTGAAGGGGCATCAGGTTTTGGTACCCCCGCTGCCATTGCTGCTCCGTTGCTGGTTGCCATCGGCTTCCCGGCCATGGCTGCTGTAATGCTGGGCATGATGGTACAGAGCACGCCGGTGTCTTTTGGTGCCGTGGGTACGCCGATCATTGTCGGTGTGACCACTGGCCTCGACAAATCCAGTATCAGTGAAAGACTGGAAGCGGCTGGCTCCAACTGGGATACCTATCTGCAACTGATTACCTCTGACGTGGCCATTATTCATGCGATTGTGGGTGTGTTCATGCCCCTGTTCATGGTGATGATGATGACCCGCTTCTTCGGTAAGAACCGGAGCTGGCGCGAAGGCCTTGAGGTGCTTCCGTTTGCCCTGTTTGCCGGTGTATCTTTCGTGGTTCCCTATGCCGTTACCGGTGTTGTACTGGGCCCCGAGTTCCCATCCCTGCTGGGCGGCCTGATTGGTCTTGCCATTGTGACCACAGCGGCCCGTAAAGGCTTCCTGCTGCCGAAGACCAACTGGGACTTTGCGCCCGGCAATGAGTGGCCTTCCGAGTGGCTGGGTACCATCGAAATGAAACTGGATGAGCTCACCAAAAAGCCCATGAGCTCGTTCCGTGCCTGGTTGCCGTATGTGCTGGTGGGTGTGGTTCTGGTGGTCAGCCGCACAGTGCCGGCCGTGAAGGATGCCTTTACGTCAGTCTCCGTTGGCGTCACCGATATTCTGGGTGAGGCCGGCATCAGCGCCAGCTTCCAGCCGCTATACCTGCCGGGCGGCATCCTGATCATGATTGTGATCGCCACCTTCTTCCTCCATCGCATGCAGGTGAAAGAGCTGACGGCCGCGGTTCGCGAGTCCAGTGGTGTGCTTCTCAGCGCCGGCTTCGTGCTGCTTTTTACCGTGCCTATGGTCCGCATCCTGATCAATTCCGGCGTCAATATGTCGGATCTTCCGAGCATGCCCATTGCCATGGCCACCTGGGTCTCCGAAAGCGTAGGCGGAATCTATCCGTTGCTGGCGCCGGCGGTGGGTGGCATGGGTGCTTTCCTGGCAGGCTCCAACACGGTTTCCAACATGATGTTCAGTCAGTTCCAGTTTGGTGTCGCTGAGGGATTGGGTCTGTCAACCGCGTTGATCGTGGCGGTGCAGGCCATTGGTGCTGCCGCGGGTAACATGGTAGCCATTCATAATGTCGTGGCCGCGTCCGCGACTGTTGGGCTGCTGGGCAAGGAAGGGCAGACACTGCGTAAAACTATCTGGCCGGCCCTATACTACATAGTGTTTACCGGGCTGATTGCGCTGGCTGCGGCCTATCTGCTTGGCGTGACTGATCCATTGATGGGAGCCTCATGAGCCTTTCCCCTGACGCCCTCGCGGCAATACAAGAGCTTGTTCCGGCTGAACGGGTCTATGACGACCCGTTGTCGACCCTGGCCTATGGCACGGATGCCAGCTTCTACCGCCTGATCCCGGGCGCCGTGGTAAAGGTGGAAAGCGAGGATGAGGTCGTCGGGGTGCTGAAGATTGCCCGGCGCTTTGCGGCGCCGGTGACGTTCCGGGCCGCCGGTACCAGCCTGTCTGGCCAGGCCATCAGCGACTCGATTCTGCTGGTGCTGGGTGATCAGTGGAGAGACCACGAGATTCGCAACGAGGGGCGCCAAATTCGCCTGCAGCCGGGCATTATCGGTGCCCAGGCCAATACCTGGCTGGCGCCCTACGGTTACAAGATCGGCCCCGACCCCGCCTCCATCAACGCCTGCAAGATCGGAGGCATTGTTGCCAACAACGCCAGTGGCATGTGTTGTGGTACCGCCCAGAACACCTACCACACCCTTGCCAGTATGCGGCTGGTGCTGGCGGACGGCGCGGTGGTGGATACCGAGGACTTTGCCAGTGTGAAAGTCTTCCGGGAGAGCCACGCCGGGCTGCTGGCAGAACTGGAACAGCTGGCGGCCGAAACCCGGGCCAACGCTGAACTGGCGGAGCGCATTCGCCACAAATACCGGCTGAAAAACACCACCGGCCTGTCGCTCAATGCGCTGGTGGATTACAGCGACCCGATGGACATCCTCACCCATCTGATGGTGGGCTCCGAGGGCACCCTGGGGTTTGTCAGCTCGGTGACCTATAACACCGTTCCGGATTACCCCGACAAGGCCACGGCACTGCTGGTGTTTACCAATGCGGACAGCTGTTGTCGTGCGGCGGCGCTGCTGCGTTCACAGCCGGTGGCCGCCGTCGAGTTGCTTGACCGGCGAAGCCTGCGCTCGGTGCAGGACAAGCCCGGCCTTCCCGAGTGGATACACGGATTATCGGATGATGCCTGTGCCTTGTTGATTGAGACACGGGCTCCTGACCAGACCCTGCTGCAGGAGCAGCTGGTTCAGATCAAGACCGCTCTGGCGGACTTTCCCGTGGAAGAAAAGGTGGATTTCACCACCGATCCCAGGGTATCCGAGCTGTTGTGGGCCATCCGCAAGGGCACGTTCCCGGCCGTAGGTGCGGTGCGACCAACCGGCACGACGGTGATTATCGAGGACGTTACCTTCCCGCTGGACCAGTTGGCTGAGGGCGTAAAGCGGCTTCAGTCGCTGTTCGTGAAACATGGCTATGACGATGCCATCATTTTTGGCCACGCCCTGGAAGGCAACCTTCACTTCGTGTTCCCCCAGGGGTTTGATGACCCCGACGAAGTGGCCCGTTACGACGCCTTTATGAAGGACGTTTCGCAGCTGGTAGCGGTTGAATTCGGTGGTTCCCTCAAGGCGGAGCATGGTACCGGTCGCAATATGGCCCCCTTCGTGGAGCTGGAGTGGGGGCACGACGCCTGGCAGTTGATGTGGAAGATCAAGGACCTGCTGGACCCGGAGAACCTGCTCAACCCGGATGTAATCTTGTCCCATGACCCGCAGATTCATCTGAAAAACCTGAAGCCGCTGCCTGCCGCTGATCCTTTGATCGATAAGTGCATCGAGTGCGGTTTCTGTGAGCCGGTGTGTCCCTCGGAAGGACTGACTCTGTCGCCGCGCCAGCGCATTGTGATCTGGCGTGATATCCAGGCGAAGAAGCGGGCGGGAGAGGACACGTCGGAACTGGAAGCGGCCTACCAGTATCACGGAATAGATACCTGTGCTGCGACTGGCCTCTGCGCCCAGCGCTGCCCGGTGGATATCAATACCGGTGCCCTGGTGCGCAAACTGAGAGCTGGCAAGGCGGGTCACGCCGGCATGGCAGACCGTGCGGCGGACCATTTTCAGACAGTGCTGCGCGGCGCGCGCTTTGTGCTTGCCATGGCTTCGGGTGCGGATAAACTGCTTGGTGCACCCAGGCTGGCAAAATTAAGCTCGGGGCTTCGCAGGCTTTCCGGAAAACGGCTACCGGAATGGGATCCGTCCATGCCGCAGCCCATCCGTTTTGTCCCGTCGGCCGAGGCACCGGACAATGGGACGCCCAGGGTGGTGTATATGCAGGCCTGCGTGTCCCGGGTGATGGGACCGGCCAGCGGAGATGCGGATCAGACTCCCCTGCATGAGAAAACCCGGCAATTACTGGAGAAGGGCGGTTACCAGGTGGTTCATCCCCAGGGGCTGGACGCCCTTTGTTGTGGCCAGCCTTTCGCCTCCAAGGGTTACCCGGAACAGGCAGATCGCAAGAAATCCGAGCTACTGGATGCTTTGCTCGCCGCTACGCGCAATGGCAGGGATCCGGTGTATTGCGATACCAGTCCCTGTACCTTGCAGATCCAGGACGCGGCAAGAGAGCTGGGCCTGGACCTGTACGACCCGGTGAAATTCATCCGCGAGAAGCTGTTTGATCGGCTGGTGTTCAGGCCCGAAGATACGGCGATTGCTATTCACGTTACCTGCAGCACCCAGCATCTGGGCGAATCACAGGGCCTGATCGATATTGCCCGGCGCTGCAGCACCAACGTGGTCATTCCGGAGGATATTCACTGCTGCGCCTTTGCCGGTGACAAGGGCTTCAATGTGCCGGAGCTGAACAGCCACGCTCTGCGAACCCTGCCGCAACAGGTAGAAGGCTGCAGCGAGGGGATCTCCACCAGCCGCACCTGCGAGATCGGTCTGAGCCGGCATGGAGGAATCGATTACCACGGGCTGGTTTACCTGGTGGACAGGGTAACCGAAGCTGTTGTTCACTGATCCGGTTTTTCAACCAGCCGGGCACGAACCCGGGGCAGATGTTCAGGGTAATGTTGCTGGATGAAGGTAATAATTCCTTCGCGAATGGTGCAGCGGAGGTTCCAGAGCGCGGTGGAATCTATGGCACTCATAAACAGGCGGATCTGGATGGTGGTTTCTCCGGCCTCCGTGATCTGTACGGTGCTGATATTCCCATTCCATTCCGGCGATTGCTGCAGCATTCTGTTGAATTCTGTCCGCACCGGTTCAATGGGCATGCCGTAGTCAACGTTGATGAATACCGTGCCTGCCAGTTCGGTGTCGTTTCTGGTCCAGTTCTGGAACGGATTCTCGATAAACCATTGCAGGGGCACCACCAGCCGCCTCAGGTCCCATACCCTCAGCACCACGTAGGTCGCGGTTACTTCCTCGACCCAGCACCATTCGCCCTGTACGTAGAGAACGTCATCAATACGGAAAGGCTGGGTCAAGGCAATCTGCATACCCGCAAGCAGGTTGCCCAGCACCGGTTTGGCAGCAAAACCCAGGATGATGCCGCCAATACCTGCTGACGCCAGCAGACCACTGCCAAGGTGACGAACCGGCTCGAAGGTCACCAGCGCACCGCCTATACCAACGATGATAATAAGGATGTTAAGCACCCGCACCAGGAACCGCGTCTGCGTTTCTACCTTGCGGGCCCGCTTCCACTGGCCTTCCAACACCGGGTTTAGGGAGACAATGACTTCTCCGATGGCAGAGGTGCAGCGCACCAGGGCCCAGGTGACGGCCACAATCAGCAGCAGAGTGGCGCCGTGCTGGAAGATGCCCAGGAATGGCAGGTCGGGCGATGCAGTTTCCAGGATTCCGTTGACAACCAACAGCGCCAGAACAACTCCCAGAGCCGGGGCCGAGGCATCGAGAAAAAGCCGGGGAACGGTCTTGCTACGTGTCAGTCGCTGAATAACAGCGAGCATTCCCTTGAAGACCAGTAACGTAACAACGACTGATATCAGCGCGGTGATACCCGGATAAAGCCAGCCCTGGAGGCCGGTCTGTAGCGCGTTTAACGTGGCAGAATCAGTCATGGGCTATTGGTATCAAATCAGCAGGTGGGTCAATGTGCGGTACCATTCAGTGTAAACTGCTTTCGCGCAGCGTGATATGGTTGCCGTTTTCTTCCTGGCGCTGACATACGTTTATGAAACTGATCCTGAGCCGCAAAGGTTTTGACTCTTCCTCCGGCGGTTGTCCCAGCCCGGTCTTTCCGGACGGCTCTTTTTGCACGCTGCCGATCCCGGATCCTCGCTCCAAAATCGCCTATCGGGATATTCGGCATGCCGGTACGAGTGTGGGACGTCTGGTCGCCGGTTTGACCGGTGATCGGCGCGGTGGCGCACGCAAGGCGCACCTGGATCCGGATCTGATTGCTGATGCGTTTCCCCGGGCCCCCGGTTGGAGGCCCTGCCTGGGCCAGACGGGGGCCGCTCAGGGCCATCTCCGTAAACAGCAGGTAGCTTTGGGTGATCTGTTCCTGTTCTTCGGCCTGTTCCGGAACGTGGAAAAACAGGGCAGAGCCTGGCGCTTTGTAAAACAGGCGGCCCCGTTTCATGCTCTCTGGGGCTGGCTGCAGATCGGTGAGATACACCGGATTGACGGGCTTTCGGACGGCGACCTGCAATGGGCAAGGTATCATCCGCATTTTCACGGTCGGCCAGACCGCAACAATACCCTGTACGTAGCTTCCGACCACCTGCATTTTGACGGACAGTCGATCAATCTGCCGGGAGCCGGTGTATTCAGCGCAATGGAGAGTTCGCTACGCCTGACGGCACCGGAAGCAACGTCAACCACACAGTGGCGTCTGCCAGGGTGTTTCTATCCGGAATCGGCAGACACTGCCTTGAGTTTTCACAGTAATCTCTCGCGCTGGCACCGTGAGGGTGGCCACTGTTATCTCAGGAGTGCGTCGCGGGGGCAGGAGTTTGTTCTGGATACATCAAAGTATCCAGGGGTGGTTTCGTGGCTGGGGAATATTCTATGAAAGTAACGTTATTGGGGGCGACAGGCCTGACCGGGGCAAAGGTGCTGGAAGGTTTGCTGGCCAGAGACGACGTGTCGTCAGTGATTGTTCCGGTACGCCGGCCACTCTCGCTGAGCCATGCCAAACTGGAGCAGCATGAAGTCAACTTTGACCATCTGGACGAGTACGCCAGTCTGTTTGATGTGGACGCCATCATCTGCTGCCTTGGCACCACCATCAAGAAGGCCGGTTCTGCGGAGGCATTTCGCAAGGTAGACTATGGCTACGGGATGAAAGTGGCCGCGCTTGGGCGGGCGAAGGGGGTGAAAAGGTTTATTCTGATGTCGGCCATCGCCGCTTCGCCGTCATCCAGAGTTTTCTACAATCGGGTGAAAGGTGAACTGGAAGAAAGTGTAAAAGCGTTGTGCTTTCCTTATCTGTCGATTTACCAGCCCAGCCTGCTTTTGGGTGAGAGGGCAGAGCAACGCACAGTTGAGGCGCTCGGCATGAAAGCTATGCCTTTGATCAACCGGGCGCTGATCGGGCCGCTGGAGAGGTTTCGCGCTATTGAAGCGGATACCGTGGCCAGGGCGATGGTTAATGAGGTAGGCAATCTCCACACTGAGACGTCTGAAATACCATTGGTTCGAATACACGACTACCCTGATATAGTCATGCTGGCACAAAAAAATCCCGGAGCAAAACCCCGGGATTCGTAGCAACGCAGTGATTGCTGTTACATCATTTCATCAACGCGCTCACGGGTTTCCGGATCGCTGTTGTAAGCAGTAGCGATGCTGTTGTAGGTCTCAATCTCCATATCCTCGCCCTCAATGACCTTGACCATCTCGTCATTGGCCTCCTGCTGGAGTTCCTGAGCTTTCGCCTGGTCGTCGGCAGATTCTATTTTTTCCATGTATTCATCACGAATTTCGTTGATGCCCTTTTGTGCGTTGACGAAGCTCTTCAGCTCCTGATCATTGAAATCGGTCTGTGGAGCGCTTTGCTCTCCCTGCATGGCGTCGCCGCTTTGCTGGTTCTGATCCTGAGCGAGCGCAGGGGCGGATGCCAGCAGTGCCAGGGATGCGGTCAGTGAGATCAAAAGCTTGTTCATAAAACTCTCCTTACTTTTTGCTTCATTGGAGGAAGAACTGAATACAAGTCCGCCTCATTGAGTGTCACAAGAAAGGTATCAAACTCCATGCCACAATTTCAGACACCCGGATAATGTAAAAATAACTTTTAAAAACAAAGATTTAAAATAAAAGGCAGATTAACTTCGATTAACGCCGTTTGTGACAATTTGCCTCATGAGGCAGAGAGGTGTGGCATCGGGGCATGATCGACAGGTCGCCGGCCTGGTTCCGGAAAGCGGCCATTGGAAATTCCCGTTGTATGAAGGCTGAAAGTACTGGCGGACCGTCACCCGGGGCCTGGATATTTACTTAAAAGCCAGCAACTCCGGTCAGGTGCTTCAGGATAGCCTGCTCCAGTGCCTGGGCCGATGGTGATAGTGAGCGGTTGGCCTGTTTGATGATACCGATCTGCCGGATCAACCTTGGATCGCTCAGGGGTACAAATCGCAAATTCTGGTTATCCATCGGGAAAGCGAGGCGCGGAAGAGTGGTAATGCCACTGCCAGCCTCCAGCATGGCAAGCAGGGAAATCATGTTGGAGATGTAGAAGTCGTTGTTATCCACCAGGCTGGCAGCTGCAGTATTTTTCAGTAGACGGGAGGTGCCATTGGTGATGAAACGCTCCTCCTTCAGTTCCTGCCATTTCAGGCTTGTCCGGCTTGCCAGCCGATGGTCCCGGTGCAGAACTACGCCGATGTTGTCCTCAAAGAGGTGGGTGTAGCTCAGGCGCTCATCCTCTGCCCAGGTACTGCTGATGCCAAGGTCCACTTCACCGCCAGCCACCATACGGCATACGAACGCGGCGTTTTCGTCGTGCAGGTTGATGTTGATGCCCGGGTATTCTCTGATAAATCCTGCCAGGAAGTCCGGCATCAATCGGCTGGCGACCGAAGGTACCGTGGCCAGGGTGACTCGCCCATGGTGGCCCTGGGCCATCTGCTCCAACTCGGAGGCCAGCCGGTCATGCTGCTGGACCAGTTCCCGAAAGCGCGGCAGACAGTACTCTCCGTATGGCGTCAGCCGGCCCTTGTACGTCTTCTCGAAAAGCGGCTGCCCCAGCCTTTTCTCCAGATCCCGAATGGCCATGGACAGCGCCGGTTGACTGCGGTGCAGCCGCAGGGCGGCGCCCTGAAAACTGCCTTCTTGAAAAACGGCCAGCACATAGCGCAGTGGCTGGATTTTAAGTTCGGTCGCCATCGATTATTTACCGGGTAACTTATTTGTGTCGAGTATAAGAGGTAGTTATAGAAAATTCGATATTTTTGATTATCCTTATTTGTACGTGTCGTCTAGGCTTGAGAATAACCATTCAAGGAGGCTCTCATGTCAAACACGCACGCACTCTACATTGGTGGAGAGTGGGTTGAAGGCGCAAACACTGTGCTGCCAAACCAGAATCCCTCGGATCTGCAAGACACCATTGGCCATTACCACCAGGCCAGCGCCGGGCAGGTCATACAGGCCATTGAGGCAGCTCGCGAGGGCCAGGCAGCGTGGGCCGAAACCGGTCTTGAGACCCGCTACAGCATGCTGATGGCGATTGGCAATGAACTCATTGCCCGCAAGGACGAATTGGGAGAACTGCTTTCGCGGGAGGAGGGCAAGCCGCTGGCAGAGGGTAAGGGCGAGGTGTATCGCTCGGGCCAGTTCTTCCATTATTACGCCGCCGAAGTGCTGCGTCAGATTGATGACCGGGTCGCCTCGGTGCGACCGGGTGTGGAGATCGAGACACGCCGCGAGCCGCTGGGTGTGGTGGGGGTGATCAGCCCCTGGAACTTCCCCATGGCGACGGCCGTCTGGAAGATTGCACCGGCCCTGGCGTTCGGCAACGCGGTGGTGTTCAAGCCTGCCAAACTGGTGCCTGGCAGCGCCTGGGCGCTGACGGAAATCATCAGCCGCCAGAACCTTCCTGCCGGCACGTTCAACCTGGTAACCGGTAGTGGCCGCGAAGCGGGCGAGGCATTGATCACCAGCCCCCACGTTCAGGCCGTCACCTTTACCGGGTCGCTGGAAGTAGGTCGCCGCGTGGCTGCGGCTACCGCCGCCAACCTGGTGAAGTGCCAGCTGGAAATGGGCTCCAAGAACGCCCTGATTGTGCTGGATGATGCCGATGTCGACCTGGCGGTTGAAGCGGCCTTTGCCGGCGCCTATTCCGGTTCCGGGCAGAAGTGCACGGCTTCGTCGCGGTTGATTGTCACCGATGCGGTGCATGATGAATTTGTGGACAAGCTGACTGCAAAACTCGCCACAGCGACGGTTGGCCCGGCGCTGGCGGACGGCACGGTTATCGGCCCCATCGCCAGTGAAAGCCAGTTGGCCGCCAATCGTCGCTGGGTGGATGTTGCCTTGCAGGAAGGTGCCACCATGGCCTTTGGGGGCGACCCTGTGAGCGTTGACCAGGAGGGCTACTACATGCAGCCGGTGCTGTTCACGGACACCACCAATGACATGGCCATCAACCGGGACGAGGTATTTGGCCCCGTGGCCTGTGTCATCCGGGTACCGGACTATAACACCGCACTCACTACTCTGAATGACACCCGCTACGGCCTGACAGCCGGCCTGATCACCCGTTCCCTGCAGCGGGCAACGGATTTCAAGGCCCGTGCAGAGACCGGCTGCGTGATGGTGAATCTTGCCACTGCCGGTACCGATTACCATGTGCCTTTCGGCGGCCGCAAGGATTCCAGTTTTGGCCCGCGGGAGCAGGGCCGATACGCCCGGGAGTTCTACACCGTAGTGAAAACCTGTTACATCAAGGCCTGAGGGTTCCGCCATGTCACAGTCTGTGCTGACCATTGATGGCCTGCAGTATTCCCACTGGTCGCGATCCATCTTCGAGCAAATGCGCGAAGGCGGTGTGGATGCCGTGCACGCGACCCTCGTTTACCACGAGAACTGCCGCGAAACCCTGCTGCGCTTCGGCGAATGGCAACGCCGTTTCGAGGCGCATGATGACCTGATCATGCCGGTGTATGAGGCCGGCGATATTGAACGGGCCCGGGAAAGTGGCCGGGTGGGCATCTTTTTTGGTGCCCAGAACTGTTCGCCGATTGAGGACGATATTGATCTGGTGGCCATCATGCGCCGGCTGGGGCTGTTGATCATGCAGCTAACCTATAATAATCAGAGCATGCTGGCCTGCGGCTGTTACGAGGCGGAGGACAGTGGTGTCACGCGGTTTGGCAAACAGGTTATCCGGGAGATGAACCGGGTGGGCATGTTGATTGATATGTCTCACAGCTCCGAGCGATCAACGCTTGAGGCCATAGAGCTGTCAGAGCGGCCGGTGATTATTTCCCACGCCAATCCGGCCAGCTTTCATGCCGCCAGGCGCAACAAGTCCGATGCGGTGCTGCGGGCAGTGGCCCAGAGTGGCGGCATCCTGGGATTCTCGGTGTACCCGTTCCATCTGAAGAACGGGCCGGACTGCACGCTCGATGAGTTCTGCAGCATGGTGGCCGATACCGCCGAACTGATGGGAATCGACTGTATTGGCATGGGTACGGACCTGTGCCAGGGCCAGCCGGAGTCGGTACTGACCTGGATGCGTAATGGGCGCTGGACCAAAGCCATGGATTATGGCGAGGGCAGCAAGGACAATGCCGGTTGGCCCGAGCCACTGGCCTGGTTCAGTGACAACCGGCATTTCAGCAACATCGCCGAGGGCTTGCGCCTGAAGGGTTTCAGTCACGACGAGATCGAGAAGATCATGGGCCGTAACTGGCTCAGACAGTTAACCGAGGGTACGCGGCCCCTGCCAGGCGCCGTGTTCTGAGTTTTCATTGATCCAACAACAAAAACAGGTAAACGCCATGACAATCTCAGCCAGTTCCACCGCGACTTCGGGCGCGGGTATCAAACGCTTGGGTGACCCGATCGTCCTGGGCCTGAGCATCGGTTTTATCTTGCTCTTTCTGGGTCTTTCACTGTGCGACATCGAGTGGACGGCCGGGTTGATTTCCAGCGGCTTTGCCTGGACTGCCGAGTCGCTTGGTTCCTACTTCCAGCTGCTGTTGCTGCTGACCTTCCTGATTGGCATGGGCGTGGCCATTTCCCCCGCCGGCAGTGCCAAGGTGGGCAATCGGGATACGCCGGAGCTTAGTACGTTCAAATGGCTGTCGATTATCATGTGTACACTGCTGGCCGGGGGAGGGGTGTTTTTCGCCGCCGGTGAGCCGGTATATCACTTTGTGGTCACGCCGCCTGTATTTGATACTGAGGCGGGCTCAGCCGAAGCGGTGGCTCCGGCCCTGGCGCAATCGTTCATGCACTGGGGATTTCTAGCCTGGGCGATTCTGGGCACGCTGTCCGCGATTGTGCTGGCCCACGCCCATTACGTGAAGGGCCAGCCCTTGCAGCCACGCACGCTACTGTACCCGGTGCTCGGTGAGCGGGTAATGCGTGGCTGGTTTGGCGGTTGTGTGGATGCCGCGTGCGTGATTGCGGTGGTTGCCGGCACAGTCGGCCCGATCGGGTTCCTGGCAACTCAGGTCAGTTTTGGCTTGCATGAACTTTTCGGCTTTTCCCAGGGTTATGGCACTCAACTGATGATACTGGCTGTGTTGGCCGGGGTTTATGTCACCTCGGCGATGACCGGCATTCACAGGGGCATCCAGATTCTGAGCCGGTTCAATGTGTTTCTGGCGCTGGCCATCGCTGCAGTCATTTTCATTTTCGGCCCCACCCTGTTCCTGACCAATGCCTACACACAGGGCTTCGGGGAGTACGTCAGTTCCTTTTTCGCCATGGCGACCGTTACCTCGGGCACGGCTGAAGGCTGGTGGATGCAATGGTGGACGATCTTCTTCTTTGCCTGGTTCCTTGGTTACGGGCCGTTGATGGCCATCTTCGTGGCGCGTATCTCCCGGGGCAGGACTATCCGCCAGATGATTCTCGCGGTGGGCGTCATGGCGCCGGTGGCAACCACCATCTGGTTTACCCTGCTGGGTGGCTCGGGCATTTTTTACCAGCTCACGGGCGCGATTGATCTTGCCGAAGCCCTGAATAACTTCCAGTTTGATGTGGCTACACTGACCATCGCCCAGGCCTTGCCTGGTGGTCCACTGATGGCTCTGGCCATCCTCTTGCTGACCACGATTTTTGTGGCCACAACCGGTGACTCCATGAGTTACGCTATCGCCGTGGTCAGTTCCGGTCATGATCAACCCGAGCCGATTGTTCGCGCCTTCTGGGGCACGGCCATGGCCCTGATGGCAGCTGTGCTGCTTTACATGGGTGCAGGGCAAATCAGCGCGTTGCAGCAGTTTATTGTCATTACCGCGATACCGGTGTCGCTGATTCTGCTGCCGTCATTGTATATCGGCCCCAAATCAGCCTACGCCATGGCCCGGGAGCAGGGCATTGTGCCGCCCAAAGGTAAAGTTGCGCTGGTGGGCGCTACCACGGGTTCAGCCGACTCGACCGCTGGAAACTGAGCCATGGCAACCCCGCTGAGCGTGCAACACGAGCTGAAGCTTCGCCCCGCCGCCCGGGTAATGAACCTGGTGCGGCTGGGAAGTCTGCACGCCAGTCGGCTGAGCTTTTCTCGCAGCCTGGTGCGCCAGATGGCGCGTGAAGACTGGACGGTTGCCACCATACGCCGCGACCTGAATGATCAGGGTCACGGTGTGGTGATCTATCGTTTGCAGACGCCACACCACACCTACCACGGAGTGGTGTTTTCCCAACACCTGGATCCGGAGCGCCGATCCGACCGGGTTATTGCTGAGGCCTGGGACGTTACCTTCGCCCTTGTGGAGGGCGCGGTGGATGACAGCCTGTTGGAGCAGATGGCGTCGAATGTGCCCTTGCAGGAAGCCGGCCGTCAGCATCCTCGGCTACTGGTGCTGTCACGGGCCAACAAGAGCCTGCGCAACTTCAGCCATTTTGTTGAAGCCCTGGCAGCCGGCCGTCAGCCGGACCCCGCCTGGCTCACTCGTGTGGGCTACCTGTACCGGACCACGGCGGTGTATGGCAATGGCAAATTCGGTATCGCCGACTATGCCCGTCTGCAGAAGAACCCGGATTTCCACCGGCCCTTTTCGGCTCAGATGTTTGCGGTTTATCTGCTGCGCCATTTTTCTATTCAGCAGGTTGAGCATCTGGCGCATTGTCGTGCTCCGCAGTCTGCCGTCGGCCTGGCGCAGGCGCTTCAGCGCTACCTTGGCATCGGGAATTCCACCGGGCTGGGCATGGCACCCTTCCTGATCAATCATCCGCAGCTGATCCAGCAGTGGGTCTATTGTCGCGAGCAGGCGCTTGCCTGGGCCCGTGAGCAGCCGCCCACCTATGACGCTCATGCCGGTCTGCTGACTCTGCTACGCCGGGCCCATCAGCACTTTGTCGAAACGGCAACAGAAGATGCGGAGCAAACCCGGCGCAATTTCGCCACCGTCTTTTCCATTGAAGCCGTTATTCGCTGGCTGGAAAGGACGCCGGCTGCAGCGGGCCTCTGGGATGACTTGCTGGAATGGGCCGACGAAAACTGTTCGCTGGAGGCACAGGAACTGATCAATACCCTGCTGATCGAGCTCTATCCGGACCTGATTGATGCCGTCGAGGACGAGCTCGGCTGTGAGGAAATACTCGAGCTGCAGCCGGAGGTGCGGGCTGTTACGCTGAAACAGATGATCGAGGCCCGGTTCGCCTGGGCGCTGGATTATGACCCCAAGAATCCGGACCACAACTACTGGTTCTGGTATCGCTCGGTGGAGAAGGAAGAGCCAAGGCTGGGTGTGCGCGCGGAAGAACCCGGCGCCGAGAAAGAGTTGCCGCTGGCCATCGGACCGCGAATACATCGCACCCACCAATTGCTGGATGCGTTTCTGGA
>JBHEPI010000157.1:0-18327 GCA_046260345.1 Marinobacter sp.
AAATGTCGGTGCCGCCGGGCAGAGGTTCCCGGTGGCGCAGTGGCGTGATGGCGATGGCTTGATCCCGCAACACGCTGACGTCTTCGCCGGGCGCCACAATGTGGCGGGAGCTGCGATCAAACCCCAGCCACCAGTACGGCAGGCTGCGGGCATCCTGGCCCGCCAGCAGGCGCGCGCGCCGGATCGAACCGTTGGATTGCCTGCACCACCGCGCCTGGCTGATAGCCGCTGCATCACAGGCCGGAAAGTTCACGTTCCAGGCGTAGCTCTGTCCGGGTTGCCACAATTGGCGCACCACGGATTCTCCAAACGCCGAGACCGGCGACCAATCCACGCCTTCCCGGCTCAAAAAAGCCTGGCTCAACGCGAAGGCCGGTATGCCCATATGCTCGGCACTGAGCACCGCCCCCACGGTGCCGGAATACTGCACCGAGTCGCTGATATTGGCGCCGCAGTTCACTCCGGACAGCACCAGATCCGGCGCGGTTTCCCCGAACCACTGAGCCAGCGAATACAGCACACAGTCCGCCGGTGTACCGGAGACCGCATAGCGCCTGTCGCCCTGCTCATACACCCGCAGCGGGTCATGGATGGAGATACTCTGGCCGGCACCACTGCGATCATGCTCCGGCGCCACCACCCACACCTCTTCTGCAAGGTTACGGGCAATCTGTTCCAGCACCTTCAGGCCCGGTGCGTTGATGCCGTCGTCGTTGGTGATCAGAATACGTTTAACGATGGGCTCATTCATGACCGGTCACCCTCACTGGCAATCCGCCAGCCAGCCTCGGCCAGCAGGCTGGCCCGCTTGCCCACCTGCAGCGCGTCGGCATTGGCAGCATTGCCCTGCAATGCACGGGCATAAACACCCTGAACGATCGAAGCCAGACGGAACAGTGAAAACGCCAGGAACACATGCCAGTCGGGGATGTGATCGCGACCGGTCTGCTGGCAGTAACGGGCGATGGTTTCCTGCTCATCGGGAATGCCCAATGCTTCAAGGTCTTCACCCTGCAAACCGCGCATGCCTTCCATGTCCGAAGGCAGGTGATACGGCAGACAGTAATAGGCCAGGTCCGCCAGCGGGTGCCCGAGGGTGGACAGCTCCCAATCGAGAATGGCAATGACCTCCGGCTTATCCGGAGCCAGCATCAGATTGCCAAAACGGTAGTCGCCATGGGCAATTGCACACTCGTCGGTGGACGGAAGGTTCTTCGGTAACCATTCCATGAGGTTATCCATGGCCGGCATATCATCAGTCTTGGCCGCCAGATACTGCTTGCTCCAGCGGGCGACCTGCCGCGCCACGTAGCCTTCCGGCCGGCCATAGTCGCCAAGACCGACGCGGTTGACGTCCACCGAATGCAGTGCCGCCAGGGTATCGATAGCGGAAAGGTGAGCTGGCATCCGTTCCGAACGATCCAATGCCCGCAGTGCCGGATGGCTGACAATACGGCCTTCCAGATAGTCCATCACGTAGAACGGTGTGCCAATAATGCTGATGTCTTCACACAGGGCCCTGGTTTTCGGGACCGGCACACTGGTTTGTTCGGACAGGGCACGCATAACCTTGTATTCCCGCTCCACCATGTGGGCGGAAGGAAGGGTTTTCCCCGACGGCTTTTTGCGCACCACATACTGGCCACTGTCAGTGTCCAGCAGGAAAGTGGGGTTGGATTGCCCACCCTGAAATTGCATGACCTCCATGCGGTTACCAAAATTCGGCAGCGATTTCTGAAGCCACTCCAGGAGGCGGGACTCGTCAAACTTGTGTGCTGGCAGAACCTCTACCAATTCCGGGCTCATACTCATTATTCATTTCAACCTTCGTTATCTTTAAGCGTCACGGCCTGCAAACAGTCCTGCGGACGGTGGGTGGGGTGCCTTTGTGCAGGGAAAAAGGTGTCTGAGCGAAGCGAGTTCTTTTTCCCGGAAGAAAGGCACCCCACCCGCCGGCCTCCCCACTATTGAAGTCAAACCTCAGCAAATGGTTTCGCCACCGTCGGCGACGATGACTTGCCCCGTGACGTAGGCGCTGGCCTTGGTGGACAGGAAAACAGCCAGGCCGGCGATATCCACCGGCTCACCGATTCGCCTGAGTGGGGTCTTATCTTCGGCGCGTTTGACGCGTACCGGGTCTTCCCACAGGGCTTTGGCGAAATCAGTTTTGATCAGGCCGGGGGCGATGCTGTTGATGCGAATGCCCTTTGGGCCCCACTCAACAGCCAAATTCCGGGCCAATGCTGCTTCCGCTGCCTTGGATACGCCGTAGGTACCGATGGTGCTGTTACCACGAATACCGGCGATGCTGGACAGCAACACCACCGCGCCTTCACCTTTTTCAGCCATCTGTGGCAGCACCATATTGGTCAACCAGAACGTGCCTTTGACATTGGTGTCCATGATCTTGTCCCAGGCTTCGTCGGTCATCTCGGCGGTGGTGCCGTATACCGGGTTGGTGGCGGCGTTGCACACCAGAACATCGATGGAGCCCCAGGCTTCGTTGGTTTTATCCACCAGATTCTGCAGGTCTTCTTTTTTGCCTACGTGGCAGGGAATCGCGATGGCCTCGTAGCCCTGTTCTTTCAGTTCGTTGGCTACTTCTTCACAGGCGTCGGCCTTGCGGCTGGAAATAACGACTTTGGCGCCCAGACGGGCCATTTCCTCGGCAATGGCGCGGCCGATGCCTTTGGTGGAACCGGTGATCAGGGCGACTTTTCCGGTCATATCAAAAAGCGGGTTATTCATACTCGAACCTCATGCTCAAAACTTTGGGAACGAACGGGGAGGAACCTGCCGGGACCGTCAAAAACATGGATGTTTTTGTCGAGCGTACATGGACGTATTCACAGCGTGTCCCGGCAGGTTCCTCCCCGTTCGTTCAAACACCCGACGTATCGGGCCGAAAAAATCAGCGATACTGACGAAGCTCAATCTTGGCCACAGAATCCAGGTGCACCTCATCCGGCCCATCCGCCAGCCGCAAAGTGCGCACCTTGGCCCAGGCCTCGGCGAGGAAGGTGTCCTGGGACACCCCGGCACCGCCATGCACCTGAATGGCACGATCAATCACATTCAGTGCCATACTCGGCGCAATCACCTTGATCATCGCAATTTCCTGACGGGCCACCTTGTTACCCACAGTGTCCATCATGTGCGCTGCTTTCAAAGTCAGCAGCCGCGCCTGCTCAATCTCGATACGGCTGCGGGCAATGTCCTTGCGAATAGAATCGAAACTGGACAGCGGCTTGCCGAAAGCTTCGCGATCGTTGGCGCGCTTGCACATCAACTCCAATGCACGCTCGGCCACGCCGATAGTGCGCATGCAATGGTGAATACGGCCAGGCCCCAGGCGACCCTGGGCAATCTCGAAACCACGGCCCTCACCCAGCAGAAGGTTCTCCACCGGCACCCGCACATTCTCGTAGTGGATCTCGGCATGGCCGTGAGGGGCGTGGTCGTAGCCGAACACCGTCAGCGGCCGAATCATCTTCACCCCCGGTGTGTCCAGCGGCACCAGAATCATCGACTGCTGCTGGTGCTTCTCCGCATTCGGATCGGTCTTGCCCATCACAATGGCAATTTTGGCAGTGGTGGTCATGGCACCGGACGACCACCACTTTTTGCCGTTGATCACATACTCATCACCGTCACGGCGTATTTCACAGGCAATGTTGGTGGCATCGGAAGAAGCGACATCAGGCTCGGTCATCGAGAAACAGGAGCGGATTTCTCCGTCAAGAAGAGGCTTCAGCCACTTATCCTGCTGCTCTTTATTACCATAGCGGGCGATGGTCTCCATGTTGCCGGTGTCCGGCGCAGAGCAGTTGAACACTTCCGGCGCCATGGCAGAGCGGCCCATGACTTCACACAGGTGCGCGTATTCATAGTTGGTGAGGCCAGCACCGAATTCGCTTTCCGGCAGGAACAGGTTCCACAGACCGGCGGCTTTCGCCTTGACCTTCAGTTCTTCGATGATCGGGACCGGCGCCCAGCGGTTCTCGGCCTGCTCGACCTGATCATGGTGCTTCTGCTCGTTGGGATAAATGTAAGCATCCATGAACTCGTTCAACTGCGCCTGCAGGTTTTTCGCTTTGTCAGACAGTTCGAACATGTCCGCTTCCTCTTGGTGATATTGGCATTGAGTCGGTAACCGTTCCGTCAGATCGGAACGCCCTCCGGTTTGTCGCTGCCGGACCGAATCCGGAACGTACCCTCGGCGATGGCCAGCAGGTTACCCCTGTCGTCATGAACCTCGCCGGAACTGTTAAAGATGCGGGTTCCGCCGGCGCGCTTGCGGCCGGTGACCCTTATGGTTCCGCTGGAACACTGGCCGGTGAAAGTGGTGGTCAGGGTAAGAGTAATGGCCTTGCGCATCCGCCCTGGATAAGGGCAATAGGTGCCTGCCTGGGCCAGCACAATGTCCAGCAGGGAGGTAAGCACACCCCCGTGGATCACTCCGCCCAGATTCAGGTGCCGGGGCTGCAGTGCCAGCTCAAGCACCGATTCGTTTTCTTCCCAGGACACCTGGCGATAACCCAGCAGGCTGTGAAAGCCCGGCAGGTCCTTGCCATCGATAAACAGGGGTTCTTGCTCACTCATTACACTTTCATCCCCGACAGGCTCAGCGAAGCGGTGTTGCCGGCTCCGGTCACTATGGATGCCCGGTTGTCGAAACGCCCCATGCCGATGCTCCTTGTTGTGGTTTATTCGCGCCGTCACAAAATTCACTTCGGGTAATTTGTCACGCCTTCCGGTTTTGAGTCAATATAAACGAAAGTAAATTTCACTAGATAAAACACAATAACACCCAGAGGCCGAAAAATGGAAAGCTTGATGCAAATGCCCGTGCACGCGCCGGTGGATCCAGAAGAAACCATGGAGGCCATCGGAGAGCGCATTCAGGACCTGGCTGCGGAACGCCCCAATCAGACCGCACTGATCGACGATCAGGGAAGTGTCAGTTGGCGCGAACTGGTGAGTCTTGCCAATCGCATTGCCAACCGACTGCGGGAGGAGGGCCTGAAGGAAGGGGATACCGTGGCACTGCTGTCAGAGAACCGGATTGAGGCCGTGGCGCTGTATCTGGGCACTCTGGTTGCCGGCGGCTGCATGGTGCCGTTATCGGGCATGGCCAGTGATGACAGCCTGGCACTCATGATTAACGATTGCGCAGCCGGATTCTTGTTTGTTTCGCAAAAAAATCTGCCGTTGCTGGACGCCATGACGGGCAAGCTGGACATCCTCACTCCTGCCGGGTGCATCGGACTGGACACCGACAACGATGAGGCTCTGAACAACCTGACCCACTGGCTCGGCCGTATTGGTTCCACGGCAAGGCCGGCAAAGGTCACCCTTGATCACCCCTTCAATATCATCTACAGCTCCGGCACCACCGGCACCCCCAAGGGCATTCTCCACGATTACCGTTTCCGCCAGCGCCAGATGATGCGCATGAGCCGTTTCGGGCTTGATGACAACGCGGTGAACCTGGTGTCGACACCGCTGTACTCCAACACCACGCTGGTGTCCCTGCTGCCCACCCTGTTCAACGGCGGTACGCTAATACTGATGGCCAGGTTCGACGCCCGGCGCTTTCTGGAGCTGGCCGAGCATCACCGGGTCACCCATGCCATGCTGGTGCCGGTGCAGTACCAACGCATTCTGGCGGATCCGGAATTCGACCGTTTCGACCTGTCGTCTTTCCAGCTCAAGCTGTGCACCAGCGCCCCACTGCGAGCCGACGTTATCCGCGAGGCCATGGCCCGCTGGCCGGGGAATATCCGTGAGGTCTACGGCCTCACCGAAGGCGGCATTTCCACCTGCCTCGACTGCGCCGCCCACCCCGACAAATGGGATTCCGTGGGGGTGCCGACCGACGGCGCCGAGGTGCGGGTCATCGACGAACAGGGCAACGAACTGCCAAGAGGACAAACCGGGGAAATCGTCGGCCGCGCCATTTCCATGATGAGGGGCTACGTCAACCGTGACGACCAGACCCGGGAAATGCTCTGGACCAGCCCGGAAGGCCTGTCGTTCTATCGCAGTGGTGACATGGGCCGCGTGGATGAAGAGGGCTTTGTCTACATTCTCGACCGTCGCAAGGACATGATCATTTCCGGCGGCTTTAACATCTATGCGGTGGACCTGGAAAAGGCACTGCTGCCGCACCCCGCGGTGGCAGATGTCGCAGTAATCGGCATTCCCAGCGAACAATGGGGAGAGACGCCTCTGGGACTAGTGGTTCTCAAACCCAACTGCACTGTAAGTGAAGAAGAGCTGCTGGACTGGGCCAACGGACAACTGGGCAAAACCCAGCGACTGGCCACCATTGAATTCCGGCCGGAGCTACCGCGTTCGAGCATTGGCAAGGTGCTCAAGCGAGAGCTTCGTGAACCTTACTGGCACTGAGCCACTGTCGGCCAGAATCCGGTTTATGGTCCCTGGACATTTTCTCATGGACTAAACTTTGGTAATGCAACATCGATGACTATGCTATTGCAAAAAGCAAAGTGTGTGATAGATTCAAACGAATGGATTCATTCTGCAGTCATTAGTTCTGCAGAGTGAAACAAAGAGCAGGACGACTAACACAATAATGATCGAGGTCCAGAGATGAATATGCCAACGACAGCCAAAAAAACCCTTACTGTTTATGCCTCAGCCCTGACCCTGGGCCTGAGTGCAGCCCTGATGAGCGCGCCAGCGGCCGCCGAAGAAACCATTACCTGGAAGGTTCAGTCTCACTGGCCCGGCGCCAGCTCTTCTTACAAGGACAGCCTGGGCCGACTGAAAGAAGTGCTGGACGAGCGCACCGACGGCCGCCTCGAACTGGAACTGTATGAATCCGGCTCCCTGTTCAAGCCCAAGGAAACCTTCAACGCCGTGAGCCGTGGCATTCTGGAGATGGGCACCATCTCTCCATCCTACGCTCAGGACAAGATCAGCCTGGCCGGTGTGGCCTCTGGTTTGCCGCTGGCGTTCCAGACTCCGGCCGAAGCGGCCTATTTCCATATAAACATGGGTTTCGAGGAGATGCTGCGCGAAGAGGCCGCTGAGCATAACGTCTATTGGGCCACTGACAAGGTCTACCAGACTGAAATGGTGGTCAAGGAGCCCATCGAAAGCGTCGAGGATCTGAAGAAACTGAAAATTCGCTCCTCCGGTGCACTGGAAAAGTTCCTGGATGAAGCCGGCGCGTCCACTTCCTACATTGACGGCGGTGAACTGTATTCGGCACTGGACTCCGGCATTGTCGATGGGGCCCACTGGGGCGCAGCGCAGGGCGCTTACAGCATGTCCCTGTACGAAGTGGCCAAGTATCACGTCAAGCCGTCCCTGAATGTGGCCGGCACCGACGTCATCATTGTCAGTCAGAAAGCGCTCGATGCACTGCCGAAAGAAATGCAGGCCACCGTCAAGGACGCCCTGAAGGAACAGTTCTGGGTACGTACCAACGAGTACGAGCACAAGGAAAAAGTAACCCTGCAGAAGGCCATGGAAGAGGAAGGTGTTGAGATCAACAACCTTCCCCAGGATGTTCAGGATGAAATGCTGGAAGCGGCCCAGGTTATCTGGGACGAAGAAGCCGAGCGCAGTGACAACGCCAAGAAAGCCGTCGAGATGGTCAAGGAATATCTGGCTCAGCTCGGCCGTCTGTAATCAGGCAATAACAGAACCGGGCGCCAAGCCCGGTTTTTCGTTACCGATCAAATTCTTCTCAACCAGGCCCTTAATGGCGGGGGGACAAAATGCGCGCTCTAACCGCATTCATGAACGGAGTCACCCGGCTCAATAATCTCATCGGCCGGTGGTTCTCCTATCTGGTCATGATCATGTTCCTGTTATTGATCACAGGCGTGGCATTTCGATATGTACTTGAGATGCCACTGTCCTGGACGGGGGAGTTGACCCAGTTACTTTTCGGGATCTACGGGCTCATGGCCGGCGGCTATTTGCTGGCAAACAACGGCCACGTCAATGTGGACCTGCTCTACTCGAAATTCAGCCGCCGTAAGCGGGCATTTCTCGACCTGTTCACCTCGATCCTGTTCTTCATGTTCACGCTGGCGCTGTTTTACTTTGCCGTCGACATGGCCTGGGAATCTTTCGGTAACCGGCAAACGTCGAATTCGTCCTGGAATCCCCCCATCTGGCCGGTAAAAGCCTTTATACCCCTGGCCACCCTGTTGCTGATCCTGCAGGGCATCGTGAAACTGCTGCAGGACATTGCCATTGCGTTCAACCTCAGTTACTACCAGCCCGAACCTGAGCCGGAAGAACCGTCGGAGGACAACGCATGAGCATTGAAGCGCTGACCCTGCTTTTCTTCGGTTCCCTGCTGTTTTTTCTCATACTGGGCCTGCCGCTGGCGTTCGTCCTCGGTGGCGTTTCCGTGGTGTTCCTCTACTTCACCTGGGGCTTTGATTCCTTCTACATGGTGGCTTCGCAGATCTGGAGCACCATGGGAAGCTTTACTCTGGTCGCGATCCCGCTGTTCGTGTTCATGGCCATGATCCTGGAGCGAACAGGGGTTGCCAGAGACCTGTACCGAATGATGCACCTGTGGTTCGGTGGTGTCCGCGGCGGACTGGCCATCGGCACCCTGGTCATCTGTGCGATTTTTGCGGCAATGGTCGGCATCAGCGGTGCTGCCGTTGTGGCCATGGGCACCATTGCCCTGCCCGCCATGCTGGAGCGTGGCTACGACAAGAAAATGGTACTCGGGGTCATCAACACCGGTGGTGGCTGGGGTGTGCTCATTCCGCCTTCGATCCTGATGATTCTCTATGCCCTGATCACCGGCGTGTCGGTCGGCAAGATGTTTGCCGCCGGCATACTGCCGGGGATCATGCTGATGATCCTTACCTCTGCCTACGTATTGATCCGCTGCTATCTGCAGCCACACCTGGCACCAGACCTGCCCAAGGAAGAGCGGGGCACCTGGCCTGAAAAATTCGCGGCCCTGCGCTCCGTGCTGCTGCCGATTCTGGTGGTGTTCATGGTACTGGGTTCGATCATCGGGGGTATTACCACACCCACCGAGGCGGCGGCTATGGGTGTGCTGGGGGCACTGATCTCGGCGGCGGTCTACCGCGCCCTCAATATCGAGTTGATCAAAGATGCGTCGGTGCGAACGTTCAAGCTCACCGGCATGATCATGTGGATCCTGTTTGCGGCACACGCTTTCAGTGCGGCCTACCAGAGCATGGGCGCCCAGCCGATGATTGAAGGCATGATCCAGTCCATTCCCGGTGGACCCTGGGCGGTCATCATCTTCATGATGCTGATCGTCTTCCTGCTGGGCATGGTGCTGGACCCGGTTGGCATCATGCTGATCACGCTGCCGGTGTTTACACCCATCGTCGAGTCCATGGGTTTTGATCCGATCTGGTTCGGCATACTGTTCGTGATCAACATGGAAATCGGCTATATGACGCCGCCGTTCGGCTTCAACCTGTTCTACCTGAAAGGGGTGGTACCGCCGGGGATAACCATGGGCGACATCTATCGATCGGTGATTCCCTTTGTGATCATCCAGATCGTGGGTATTGGCTGTCTCATGGTGTTTCCGGACATCGCCACCTACCTGCCGGATCTGCTGTTCTGAGCCGAAGTGCCCTGAACCGACCCTCACAAAATCCCGGATAAACTCCGGGATTTTGTGTTTCTATTGTCCCAATATTTACCATTAATACAAAAAGCATTTAATACATTTATAACTACATTTTATGCATTTAAAACAGAACAAAAACGGCTTGCACCAATATTGAACACAAATACTAATAATCTATTACTTAGCCTTCTTGCCAATTAAAACAAAATCCATTATTTGTAGTATTACGTATATTAACAACCTCATTTAATCGATAGAACACCATGCTCTTTTTTTATGAATAAGCAAAGGCTTTTTATGTTTATATTGAAAAATTCACTGCTTAATATGCCAGTCAGAAAAAAATTATTTTCGGGTTTCGGTATTATTCTAATCCTTATTGTAATTATGGCTTTTGCAGCCTACTCCGGGTTCGGTCACCTGATGACAAACAATACCGACACCCAAAACTCCTCATCCATCAACAATCTCGTGCAAGAGGCACGGTATAACGAAAAAAATTATCTCCTCAGAGGTCGCGAGAACGACGCAGAGGCTACACGAAGTGCCATAGCCTCTGCCCGGCAAACGGCTGAAGAATCCGAAAAAGCCCTGGAGGACCCTGAACAACAACAAGCCATGAACTCTATTCAGGAAGATCTCGACGAATATCAACGTGCGTTTGAGCGAACCATTGAAGAGCGAATAACGACCGAGAAAGCCGTTGCTTCGATGGAAGTCTCGGCCCGGGAAGCCGTCGAATCACTTGTGGAGTATGAGCAGGTCGAACAAAGACGGGCACTGGAACAATTGCAAGGCGGTGAAGAAGCCCGTGCGCAGGACACCTTTATCCTGGTCAGGCGTGCCGGCGAGTTGGCCCGGGATATTCTGGATGCCCGGGGCCTGGAGAAAAACTTCCTGCTTTCAGAAAGCTCTGAGGATGCTGACAGCCTGAAGGAGCGAATCGAGGCACTGGACGCCGGTATTTCTGAGCTTACAAGCGCTGCTGACACCAATGAAGGGCGGGAGTACATCAACGGTATCGCCAAAGCCGTCGGCGACTATGGTAGCCAGTTCGATAGTCTGGTGTCCAACGTAGAAAACCTGAACGAGCTGGAGTCCAACCTGACCGCAAAGGCCCGGAGCGCGCTGGACCGGGCCGAAGAGGTCTATGAAGATCAGCAGGCCCTGATGCTCCAGGCAAAAGACCAGACCTTACAGGTACTGATGATTCTAACCGTTGTGGCGCTGGCCATCGGTATTGCCGCCGCCCTGGTCATTACCCGTGCAATCGTAACTCCCTTGAATCAACTGGTGGATCACGCCGCCAAGGTAGCCGACGGCGACCTGCGCGAAAACATCAGTACCAACCGCAAGGACGAACTTGGCCGGCTGATGATGGCCATGCAGGTAATGACCGAAAACCTCCGCCGTACCATCAAGGAAGTCGCAGACGGTGTTGCACAGATCGCGAGTGCTTCGGAGGAACTGTCTGCCGTTACCGAACAGACCAGCACCGGTGCCAATCAGCAGCGTGACGAAACCGATCAGGTTGCGACCGCCATGAATGAAATGACCGCCACTGTTCAGGAGGTTGCAAGAAACGCGGAGTCCGCCGCTACCTCCGCCGCTGAGTCGGACGAGCAGGCCAAAGCAGGTCACCAGATTGTCTCGTCGGCGATGACCCGGATCGAAGCGCTGTCTGCGGACGTCGACTCCAGCGCCGACCTGATCGCCCGTCTGCGGGATGACAGCACCAACATCGGCGCCATTCTGGATGTCATCCGTAGCATTGCAGAGCAAACCAACCTGCTTGCCCTGAACGCTGCCATCGAGGCGGCCCGCGCCGGCGAACAGGGCCGGGGTTTTGCTGTAGTGGCCGATGAGGTGCGGGCACTGGCAAAACGCACCCACGACTCCACGGGTGAAATCGAAACCCTGGTCAACACCCTGCAGCAAGGTGCCAATGAAGCCGCCGAAAGCATGCGCAGTAACAGTGACAGCGCCGAATCCGCCGTGGACGTGACACGGAGGGCAGGTGAATCCCTTGCCAGCATCGCCCAATCGGTTTCGTCGATTCAGGCGATGAACCTTCAGATTGCAACCGCTGTGGAAGAACAGACCTCCGTGGCAGAAGACATCAGTGAAAGCATCGTGAATATCCGCGAAGTCACTGACCAGTCTGCCACCGCCAACAATGAGATCGCAGTGTCATCCAACGACCTTGCGCGCCTCGGCGGCGACCTTCAACGCACGGTCGAAAAGTTCAGACACAGTTAATGGCTGACAATGTTTTTGAGGATACAAGAGTAAAGCCTATGAATAATCCCGAGAGTGACAGGCTCACCAGCGGTATAGCGGGCCTCGACCGGGTTCTGAGACGTACCTGCAGTATTTTTCACCGGATGCATTTCAATACAGGAAGCAGGTCATCACCCTCCTTCGCTTCCTGACCAGCCAGGGCGCTACGGTAATTTGTGCCGCCGAAGATGCAAATTCAGGGGCAAACAGTGAAGAACTGGGGTTTCTTGCCGACGGGATCATCGAACTGGATCAGAAAGATGACACTCGCACGCTCGAGGTAACCAAGTTCCGGGGCTCGGGCTTTGCGCCCGGCCAACACAGCATCCGGCTCGGGTCCGGCGGAATGCGCTGCTTCCCCCGCCTGGAGCCTGGCAACCATGGCATCGCGTTTGATCAGATAGACATGCCATTTGGCATTCCTGAGCTGGACAGGCAGCTCAAGGGAGGGCTCAGTCGCGGAACCGTCACCATCATTTCCGGCCCCACCGGCGTGGGTAAAACTTCCCTTGGCATTCAGTTCATGAAAAACGCCTGTCAGGAGGGGAAACGGACGGTTGTTTTTACCTTCGAGGAACTCACCAGCTCCCTGGTGTCGCGGATCGAAGGCATCAGTATACCGCTTTCAACCCATATCAATTCGGGGGCCTTTGCGATCGAGGCCATTGAACCCCTTTACTATTCCGCAGATGAATTTGCAGCCCGGATCCGGGAAGAGGTCGAGGAACGCGGCACCCGCATTATCATGATCGATAGTCTGGCTGGGTATAAGCTCTCGATCGGCGGAGACAATGTCACCCGAAGGCTTCATGCCTTATGCCGTTACCTGGTCAATATGGGTGTCACCGTACTTCTGCTCAACGAGGTTGAAGCGATCACCGGGGGCCAGGTGAGAACGACAGAAATGGGGGTGAGCTACCTTGCGGACACCATAATCCTGCTCCGTTATATGGAAAGAGCCGGTGAGATCCGTAAAAGCATTGGTGTACTCAAAAAGCGCACCGGTGACTTCGAGAAAGGCCTGCGAGAATTTGATATTACACCAGATGGCATCAGGGTTGGTGATGAACTAAAGGGACTTAAAGGCATTCTTCGCGGCGAACCAGAACCTGCAACCACCTTTGAGGACATTCGTGATTAACCCACCGACCCTGACACCTGAACCCGAATTGCTGACAAAACATCCGGTTATTGCCGTAATGTTGAATAGGACTGCCGATTGCAGGGTTCTGAGCCGCTCTATTGGCCACTCATGTGTTGCGCCCGACCCCGCCACCATTGACGATTGCGATTTTGATCTGTGCATTATTGATTTAAAGACACTTCTTCGTTTTGAGGCCGGCATCCGGAAACTTCGGGCCCGGGCTGCTCCGGCACTGAAACCGGTTTTACTGGCCGCCTCGGAGGCTGAGCTGGCAAGAGCCAACGGTTATCTCGGGGATCTCGCGGAAGACGTGATCCGTAAGCCCATTCGGGACGTTGAACTCTCGGCGAGGATTCACAACCTGTTGCGACTGGGCAGGATCTCGGAATTCCAGAAACTGGAGACAGCAAGCACCCAGTCCGCACTGAAAGGTGCAACACGCGCACTCCGGGCATTCAGCGCCTGCAACGAGCGCGTCATCCACGCTCTCAGTGAGCGGGAAATGCTGTCCGGCATCTGTGACAGCCTTTTGAAAGACGGGGGCTATGCCCTGGCGTGTGTTGGCCAGGCGAAAGCTTACCGCAACGGGCGGGTAAAGCTCCTGGCGAAAGCCGGTGGGTTCGGAGACTGTATCAACGCCCTTGAGCCGAGTCTTGATACAAAAGGGACAGTCCAGGACCCTGTTGCATTGTCCCTGCGGTCCGGCAGGTGCCAGCAATCAGCCGTTGCGGACGATTCCGGGGATCTCTCCGTGATGGACAACTCAGCAACCGCACAACCATTGCGGACGGTCATTGCCTTCCCTCTGGCCATCCGCGGCACGGAGCCCGAAGCCTATCTTGCCATTTACTCTGCAGAAGCCAGACACTTCGATAATGCGGAAATCAGATTATTGCAGCGCATGGCAGACAACATTGTGCATGGCATCCGTGCCCTTCGCGAGAAATCCCGCCGACGCAGGACTGAAAAAAGAGTCCGTAACATGGCCTACCGGGACGCCCTGACGGGTCTGGCCAACCGGTCAGCAGCTCTGGAGGCTCTTGACAGGCACCTGCGCCATACTGGCCCTTTTCCACCAGCAGCCGGACTGCTGTATATGGATCTCGATGGTTTCAAGCTCATCAATGATGCGCTGGGCCACGACGCCGGTGACGAAGTTTTAATCCAGGTGGCCCAGCGCCTGCAGGTTGCGGTACGGGAGTCTGATCTGGTTGCCCGGCAAGGAGGTGATGAGTTCATTATTCTGGCTCCCTACGATGTGCAGGACAGTCTGTCGACGGTGGATTCGCCAGAATTGATACACGTGATGTCAACCATTGCCGAACGTATCCTGGGGGCGTTGGAGCAGCCCTTTGTGGTGAGGGGGCGTGAATACCATCTAGGCGCCAGCATCGGCATCAGCCTCTGCCCCGGCCACGCCTGCGATGCCTCGGCTCTGCTGACAAGAGCGGACAGCGCGATGTATCAAGCGAAAAACGTTGGTGGTAACAGCTATCGGTTTTTCTCCTGTGAACTGTCGAGAAAGCAACAGCACCGACTGGATATGGAGAACAGGCTCTACACCGCTGTTGAAGCCCAGGAATTCGTACTGGCATTCCAGCCGCTGGTTGATCTGACAACCACGCGCACCGTCGGGGTTGAGGCGCTGATCCGATGGCCCCAGCGCGATGGGAGCTGCATTTCGCCGGCAGAGTTCATTCCCATTGCAGAAGAAACGGGCCTGATAGTTCGTATTGGAAGTTGGGTGATGGAAGAGGCCCTGAAAACGCTTCAGCGGTGGCGCCTGGAAGGACACACCCAGCTGCAAATGGCCGTTAACCTGGCCATTGGCCAGTTATGGCAGCCCGGGCTGGTCGAGGAGGTCGTCAGCTTACTCGAACGATTCAATATTCCGCCGTCCGCCCTCAAGGTTGAACTGACTGAAGGTTCCCTGATGAGTGACGTCCCACGGATGGAAGGGATTGTGCAGGAGCTCCGTCAGGCAGCTATTGACGTCGCCATTGACGATTTTGGTACCGGGTACTCGTCCCTGTCACGACTGCGGGCACTCCCCATTACCATGCTGAAAATTGACAGAAGTTTTCTGGTTGGCACCCCGGATAACCAGAGCGCGGTCAAGATGGTCAACAGCATACGGCAGATGGCAGAAAGCCTCGGCATCCAGGCACTCGCCGAAGGCATCGAAACCGAAGAACAGTGGCGGATGCTGCAGGCCTTGGGATGCCCATTCGGACAGGGCTTCTATTTTGCCAGACCGATGTCAGAACACGATCTTCTGGAGCGACTGAGGGCCGAGCACAAAGAGCTGAGCTGACATCGACTCAACGGCGATCATACCGCTCTATTTGGTGCTTGTGCGAAGCTGTCATACGGCTATATCGTATAGCTGGGGGTTCCTGATTTTTATGCCAGCAATGCTAATTCCGTTATTAAATATGTGATTATTACAACTTTGTATAAATCATTTTTTGCCTGTAATATCATTGCCTTAACCGAAGAGATAAGCCATGAAATTAGGCCAGGCATTAAAGCAGTTGCGGAAAAAGCAGGGACTGACCCTCGCCGAACTGGCGGAACAGACGCACTCCCACGTCGGCAATCTTTCCCGTATCGAGAGAGGCCTGGCCAGGCCCAGCCTTGACCTGCTGTATCGCCTTGCCGGGGCCCTGGGGTTCTCCATAACGGACATCTTTTCCGTTGCCGAAAACCGGCAGTTAAATGCCCGGCAGGTTGCCCTCAATGCCGTCTTCATTTCCCTGCTTGAACAGGACCAGCAATTGCTGCTCGATTTCGCGGAGCTACTTACGAAGCGCGCGTCGCATCCCCTGGACTCAGTCAGTGTCGGCACTGACGCTCTGCCAGCAAGCGGAGAAAGCTCTGAACGCGATACAGATTCCGAAATCGATTCCTGACGATCAGTAGCCATCCGTCTTGAGACCTGATCAAAAGGGGGCTACTTTTTCAGTATCGCCGATCAAGAAGATTGGTAAAAACCATCAAGGAGAGGACTTGTGAAAATGATCCGCACACTGAACCCTATCTTCTTGTTCTGCTTAGTCGTTTTCTCATGCGCTGCCCACGCAGAAAGTCTGACGGATGACACGATCCGCTCGTTCATCAGCAGCCTGGAAGAGCTCCAGACCATGGAGGATGAATTTTCTGAACTCACCGAAGACCTGTCCGCGGAAGAAGACACCGCTGAGATGCCGGACATGTCGCGTATCTTTTCGTCCTCGGTAGAACAGATGAAAGGCCACGACATGTATAACGAAATAGAAGATGTGGTGCAGCAACACGGTTTCTCCAGCGCGGAGCAATGGGGAAAAACCGGTGACCGGATCTTCCACGCCTGGAGCGCGCTTGAAATGGGCGAGCAGTCCGGAGAGATGAACCAGGAAATGGCAAAAGCCATGGAGGAGATCGACAACAACCCCAACATGAGCGAAGCCCAGAAGCAGCAGATGCGGGAGATGATGGGGGGTGCCATGACGGCTTTCGAGCAGGCAGCCAATGCGCCGGAAGCCGATCAGCAGGCCGTACGGCCTCACATGGATACGTTGCGGGCGGTGACAAGCGAATAGGTAGATTAAAAAACCCGGCCCTTGCAGGCCGGGTTCTCTCATTATGTCACGCTGCTTTCAGCACGCGTTCGGCCATTACGCCATCAGGTTGTAAACAAACACCACAGCCACCGCAACCGGAGTCACAAAGCGAACCAGGTTGTACCACAGGGTGAAGCTTCCATCCTGCAACGCCAGATTGCTCTGCAGCGATTCCTTCGCCACACACCAGCCCACAAACAACGCCGTCAACAGGCCAGACAGCGGCAGCATAACGTTGGCGGTGAAGAAGTCGAGCAGGTCGAAGATGGTATTGCCTTCGAAGCGCTCGAACATACCCAGCGGCGCAAAGCCGGACCACTCGTTCAGCGACAGGATCGACGCGATACCCAGCAGCCAGCAGGCACCACCTACCACAACAGTGCTGCCCACACGACCAAGGATCAGCTTGTCTTCCAGCCATTCCACTACCGGCTCCAGAAGGGAAATCGCAGACGTCCAGGCGGCGAACAGCAACAGTACGAAGAACAGAGCACCGAACACACTACCCATGGGCATCTGGCCAAAGGCCAGCGGTAGTGTCTGGAAAATCAGGCCCGGGCCGGCCCCTGCCTCAAGCCCGTTGGCAAATACCACCGGAAAAATGGCCAGGCCGGCCATCAGCGCAACCACCGTGTCCATGATCGAAACCGTCACTGCAGTGCGCCCGATGGAGACGTTATCACTCAGGTAGGAGCCATAAGCCATCATGATGGCCATACCCAGGCTCAGGGTGAAGAAGGCATGGCCCAGCGCTACCAACACACCGTCTACCGTCAGGGCACCGAAATCCGGCGTAAACAGGAAGGCCACAGCCTCGCCGAAATGGCCGGTTGTCGTGGCATAACCAACCGCGACCAGCAACAGAACGAACAACGCAGGCATCAGGATGGTTACCGCCCGCTCCAGGCCGGACTTCAGACCACGGGCCACCACGAAGATCACCAGTGCCATGAAGAGACTGTGCCAGATCAGCAGCGTGACCGGGCTCGCCAGCAGACCACCAAACAGTTCACCGATGGCATCGGCACTCTGACCGGTGAAATCACCCATGGCGGCATGACCCACATAGGAGGCTGCCCAGCCACCGATTACCGAATAGAACGACAGGATTATGAATGCCGCCAGCACGCCCACGATGGCAGAGATCCGCCACGCCGGTGATGCCAGATTGCGCTCGGCTACCAGTCGGAAACTGGTAATCGGGTTGTGCCGGCCACTCCGGCCGATAAACACTTCGGCCATCATGATAGGAATACCAACAATGGCAATACAGAGCAGATAAACCAGCACGAAGGCACCGCCGCCGTTCTCGCCGGTCACATAGGGGAACTTCCAGATATTACCCAGGCCCACGGCGGAACCGGTCGCGGCCAGGATAAAGGCCATCCGGGATGACCACAGGCCACGATGGATCGGATTGGATTTGGAATCAGTCATGGTTTCATCCTGTGCTTGTCGCTGATGAATCGATTTCAGGCGGTATGCTGAAGGAACCCTCCAGCTATTGGGGCGGAATTTTGCCAGCAGTGGACACAGGATGCCAGTCAACAGAGGTATCGGCGATATCTGACGGCCGGTCCGACTGTTAGTAACTAGCCGTTTCTGCTGACAAAGCGGGACACCAGATCTTTCAGACCACGAGACATCGTACTCAGGTGGTCGCTGCTGCCCTTGGCAGATTCCGC
>JBHEPI010000174.1:0-20768 GCA_046260345.1 Marinobacter sp.
TTGCTCAGATTCCAGGCATCTGCGCCCATGGCGAACAAGCGGCCCAGCTGGCCTTTGAGATCCGGCATTGCCTCTTTTACAACACTGCGGAACTGATTATCGTCTGCCAGGATCCACGGTGTATCGGTGAAAATTACCCCGTTGAGATCCCGGTCGCGGGATGGATCCGGGTTGCCCTCATAGACCATGGACGGGGAGTATACCGGCAGGTTGCCACCGAAATAGAAAGCGAACAATGGTTTGAACTGCCGCGCAACCGTTGGCTCGGCGACCATAACAATGCCGTCTGCATCCTGCCGGCGCCGGGGTTCGAACTCCACATTAATGCCGGCAGTGCGTTCAACATCAATGGCGCGATTGCGGGAAACGGTGATGCCCAGCAGATCGGCGGTCACCGCTCGCAGATTGTCTTCGCGAAAATAGCGTTCTATGTCCAGCGCAACACTTTCGTGTTGTTCCAGGCGATCAAGCAGGGCTCTCTCCAGTCTGTCGCCCCAGTCTCCCACGGGGATAAGCACCAGAACCTGGTTCACACCTTCTGCCGTCATACGGTCTGCGATTTGCCTTGCTTCGTCTTCTGCAGAGAGGCCGAACTGGTAGAGCCCGGAGGGCACCCTGGCGTCGGAGGGTAGGTAGTTCAGCCCAAGAACAGGAACTGGTAACGAGTCCATGTCAGACAGGGTTGCCAGTGAGTCCTTTTCCAGGGGGCCGACGACCAGATCCTGGTTGTCATCGACCAGTTCGTTATAAAGCTGCGGGAAAGCGTCGTCGGACGTATCCAGAACCCGGATGCTGATTTTTTCACGATCCGCTGACTCGTCTTCATAATAGGCGGCAAAAAAACCGTCCCGGATAGCTGCACCGGCACTGGCGAGGGGACCACTCAGTGGCAGCGCCAGTGTAATCCTCTCCGGACGTGTTTCGGCCAGACTGGCGATGAGTTGCAGCTCCGCAGGTGGTGTGGACGCAGCGGGGTGGTCGGGCCAGTTGCTCTGCCAGCTACGGACCATCCTGCCCTGTTCATCAAGGTTGGCTCCCGGTTCTCTGAGGATGCCTGCCAGCTCAAGCCACCCCTGGGCTTCATAGCCAATGGCGCGTCCTTCCTTGTCCGCCAGTTCGGCCTCTGAAGTTTGTTTCAGGTCCTGCCAGATGGCATCGTGAACAGCCTGGGTGTCTGCGTCCTGATCTGCCTCGGCAAGCAGGATCAGGGTGACAGCGGCTGCCAGGTTGTCCCCGGCAAGCCGGTAGGTGCGGGCCTGCAGTTTCGCCGCCCGGTCTATAAGGTTGCGATCATAGCGGAGAAAATGATCCTGTGTGATTTCCGATGCGATCTCTCGCGCCCACGGGGTATCATCCAGGGCAGTCGCACTTGCCATAGAAAGGAGCATTCGCTGATTTGATGTTTCTTCGTCGGCCCCGTCAAACTGGCTACTTGTCAGAAGTGTTCTGGCGTCCCGGTGCTGGTTCTCATTCTGGAATCTGTCTGCTGCCCGCAACAGGTAGGCATGTGCTTGCTTCCTGTCTGTTTCGCTCGCTGCGACGTCAAGTGCCTCGTTGGCATTCTCAGCGACATGGGATTCGAGGTTCACACTGGCGCAACCCGCAAAAAGCAGTACCATCGCCATTAGCAGGGCGGTGATTCTCAGGTTCAGGCGGTATATGGTCATGGCAGGCTCACAATACTCCGGGTTATTACGCTTGTGGCGCCGGATAATCGGCGGCATTATGCGGGAAGCCCTGATTCCTCAGGGCTTCCCGTCAATGGTTTGATTGATCAGGCCAGCAAGTTTAACAGCTCCCACGTGAATTCACATGACGTTGGTGTCATGCGCCGGAGCAAAGAGAGGTACTCGTGAATTCGGAGAACGACCGGCCAGAACAATCTGGCACGCTTTATATCGTAGCCACTCCTATCGGTAATCTCGACGACATGTCTCCCCGGGCTGCGGCCATTTTATCACGGGTTTCGGTGATCGCCGCGGAAGATACCCGCCATAGTGGCCGACTCCTGCAGCATCTGGGGGTTAGCAGGCCCATGATGGCTCTGCACGACCATAATGAGCGGGACAAGGCCGGACAGGTGCTGGCAAAGCTTGTAGCGGCAGAGGATGTTGCTCTGATTTCCGATGCCGGAACGCCGCTGATTTCCGATCCGGGTTATGTGCTGGTCCGGGAAGCGCGGGCTCGAGGCTTTCGTGTCAGCCCGGTGCCCGGTGCGTGCGCGCTTGTTGCGGCGTTGAGTGCGGCCGGTTTACCGACAGACCGGTTCCTGTTTGAAGGTTTTCTGCCAGCTAAACAGGGGGCGCGGAAAGCTTCGCTTGAGCGTCTTGCCAGGGAATCTGCGACGCTCGTGTTCTATGAATCACCTCACCGAATTGTCGATACCGTCAGAGATATCCAGCTGGTAATGGGAAGTGAGCGTGAGCTGGTGCTGGCCCGGGAGCTCACCAAAACCTTCGAGACGTTCTACGCCGGTGCTGCAAGTGACGTTGTAGATGCTCTTGAGGCTGACCCTCATGGCAGTCGCGGGGAATTTGTGGTTATGGTTCACGGAGCCAGCGACGCCGAGAACGCGGTGGGTTCAGCGGAAGTGGATCGTGTGCTGGGCTTGCTGTTGAAGGAGTTGCCGGTTAAAAAAGCAGCGAAGTTGGCGGCGGAACTGACCGGCAGCTCCAAGAATGAACTATACCAGCGAGCGCTGGAACTGAAGGGTTAATAAACGGGGCAGTAGACGAATGAGCCTCTTCGGTGTTGTTTTCCCTTGCCTGCTATCGTGAGCTGGAGTATGGTCTCGCCCGAGCTCGCCAGACAGTCGCCGCCGGTTTTACCGGGGGAGGAAAGTCCGGGCTCCACAGGGCAAGGTGCCAGGTAACGCCTGGGCGGCGCGAGCCGACGGAAAGTGCAACAGAAAGTATACCGCCTAAGTGGCCGTGACATGTTCGCGGGCACCGGTAAGGGTGAAATGGTGCGGTAAGAGCGCACCGCGTGACTGGCAACAGCTCACGGCGATGGTAAACCCCACCTGGAGCAAGACCAAATAGGAATCCGATGGCGCGGCCCGCGCTGGATTCGGGTAGGTTGCTTGAGGCCTGTGGCGACGCAGGCCCTAGATGAATGACTGTCCCAGACAGAACCCGGCTTACCGGCGAGCTCTTTTTTCTTTTCCGCTTTATGTGATATCCGTCATTCTCACCAGTGTGCTTTTATAGCCAAAAAATCTTAAACCTCACTTGTCATCTTCAGATCTGCCTGCAGGTGATTGATTTTAAGGTTTTTCTTTTCCGTAATCTCCAGTCTGATGCCAATCTTGTTCTGTAACCTATTGTCATAAAAGGAACTTTCCCGAGTGTCGTGCCATTCACGGCGCTTGCATTGTGTATTGCGTGTTTCTATAGTGTGCACAAGTGGGAAAAAGTGGTTTCTAGTGGTTATTTGTGGTTTCAGAACCCCGGAATAGGTGCAAATGAGCAATTTTCTTGGCAGTCATGCCATCAATATGGATGCGAAGGGTCGCCTTGCGATCCCCGCCAGGGTGCGTGAAGAGCTTGCGCATGCCTGTGGCGGCCGCATTGTGTTGACGGCCAATGCCGATGAAGAGCGCTGCCTGCTGGTCTATCCGGAGCCCCAGTGGGAGGCACTGAAGCCACAGATCGAAGCCCTTCCCAACATGAACAAGGCGGCCCGCAGGCTGCAGCGCCTGCTGCTGGGGCATGCCACGCCGCTGGAACTGGATACGGCCGGCCGTATCCTGGTGCCGCCTACATTGCGCAGTTATGCGCGCTTAGAGAAAAAGCTGATGTTGATTGGCCAGGGCAAAAAACTGGAACTCTGGAGCGAAGAGCGCTGGTTCGCATGGCTCGACGAGTCGTCTGACGAAGACGAAATGCCGCCTGAAATGGAGGCATTGTCGCTATGACTGCTGGCCGCAGGCAGGAGCAGGCCGGGCAGCACCGGCATCGCTCCGTGCTCCTGGATTCGGCGGTTGATCTACTGGTTAACGATCCGGATGGCGTTTATGTCGATGGCACCTTCGGTCGCGGTGGCCATAGCCGCCAGATTCTGGGCCAGCTTGGCCCTGGCGGAAAGCTGCTGGGTATCGACAAGGATCCGGAAGCTATTCGGGTTGCCGGCGAACTGGCAGCGGAAGATGCCCGTTTCTGTACTTTCCATGGTTCGTTTGCCGATCTTGGGGCTGCAGTGGACGCTCAGGGATGGATGAAGGTTAATGGCGTGTTGCTGGATCTGGGTGTTTCGTCACCGCAGTTGGACGATGCCGCTAGGGGGTTCAGCTTCATGCGGGATGGCCCGCTGGATATGAGAATGGATCCGGGCCAGGCGCCAAGCGCGGCACAATGGCTGGCCGAGGCGGAAGAGAAAGATATTGCATACGTCATCTGGCGATACGGCGAAGAGCGTTTCTCTCGCCGTATCGCTCGTCTTGTTGTGGAGCGCCGTAAAGAAGCGCCACTTGAGACCACACATCAACTGGCCTCGCTGGTCAGCGAAGCGGTTCCCAAAAAGGAAAAGCACAAGCACCCGGCCACCCGGACGTTTCAGGCGATCCGCATTTTTATTAACCGGGAGTTGGAAGACCTTGAGGCCGGGCTCGGTGCAGCCGCTGACAGGCTGATGCCCGGGGGGCGGCTGGTGGTGATCAGTTTTCACTCGCTGGAAGACCGGCTGGTGAAGCGGTTCATGCGGGACCTGGCCCGGGGCCCACGACTACCCAAAGGGGTTCCGGTGACTGCAGAGCAGGAAGCATCGGAGTTCCGGCTGATAGGTAAGGCCAATAAGGCGGATACAGAAGAAGTCAGCGGCAACGTGCGGGCGAGAAGTGCGGTTATGCGTGTTCTCGAACGGATACCTGACCAACACAAGCAACAGTTAGGGAGCGCGTAATCATGGGCGCGGTAGCCATTGAAAGGCCAGCAAAGACAGCGCGACTGAACAAACAGCGTGTCAGGGACGGTGTTGCCACGGCTGTGAGGTTGTCGCAGCAGGTATTTGCGGCACTTCAGCAGAAGCGTGTGCTGATATCCACGGGGCTGGTGGTGCTCCTGGTAGTTTCATCACTGGGTGTCGTGGTCAGCGCCCATGAGAATCGTGAGCTGTTTAATACACTGTCGCAGCTGCAGGAGCAGCGCGACAACTACCAGCGGGAATGGAGTCAGTTGTTGCTGGAGCAAAGTGCACTGAGTGCACATGGCCGGGTGGAACAGCTGGCTTCAGAGCGTTTTGACATGGTAGTGCCCGGCAAACAGGACATCGTTCTGGTGCCTCTGATGGCGCCACTTGTCGGGGCACGGTAAACGACAACAACAAACCGTAAGGTGACAACATTGTCCGATCAGGGAAAGACAGCATCATGGGGTCAGCGACTGGCTGCCGGGCTCGGGGCCTGGCGGTATGGCACCGTGTTGGGTGTTTTTCTTCTGGTGGTGGGTGTCCTGGCGTGGCGTCTGGTCGACCTTCACGTTGTTGATAACGAGTTCTTGCGTAAGCAGGGGGATGTAAGAACCATCCGCGTGGAAAGTATTGATGCCCACCGGGGGGTTGTCACCGATCGTCATGGCGAGTCCCTGGCGGTCAGCACTCCGGTTCAGACCATCTGGGCAAATCCTTCCGAGATCAATGCTGACGAGCCCGCACTGACCAATGTTGCCCGATTGCTGGGCATGCCTGAGGCGCGACTCAGGGGGCGCCTGCGTAAATATGCGGGCAAAGAATTTACCTACCTGCGTCGCAAGTTGCAGCCGGAGGTTGCCAGGCAGGTGCTCGCACTGGGCATTCCCGGACTCTACGGTCGTCAGGAATACCGTCGCTATTATCCTGCCGGTGAGGTGACGGCCCACGTAGTCGGTTTTACCAATATTGATGAAAGTGGCCAGGAAGGCATCGAGCTGGCCTACAACCAGTGGTTGAGTGGTGAGAGTGGGCGTAAGCGCGTACTCAAGGACAATCGTGGGCGAGTGATCAAGGATCTGACCCTGATTCGCGATGCCAAACCCGGGCGCAACCTTTCTCTCAGTATAGATCTGCGACTGCAGTATCTGGCCTATCGGGAACTCAAGGCAGTCGTTGGTGCTCACGGCGCCAGGGGCGGCACCCTGGTGATGCTGGATGTGGATACCGGTGAAGTGCTGGCCATGGTAAACCAGGGGTCTTATAACCCCAATGATCGTGCCCAGCTCAGCCCTGACCGATTGCGAAACAAGGCAATAACCGACCTGTTCGAACCCGGGTCGACCATGAAGCCCGTTTCCATGGCAGCAGCCCTGGAGTCGGGAAAGTTCAAGGGTTCCAGCACAATAGATACGGCGCCGGGTTTTCGGCGCTTTGGTCGTTTTACGATCCGGGATAACCGGAATTATGGCGTGATCAGTCTGACGGATGTGATTGCGAAATCCAGCAACGTAGGCATCAGCAAGATTGCCACTGAGCTGGGAGGCAACGCGATAAGGGATCTTTACGCCCGCCTGGGGCTGGGTCAACCCACGGGTATCGGGTTCCCCGGGGAGGCTGTCGGCGTGCTGCCAGCACCACCGGATTGGAGGCCCGTTGAAGAGGCAACCCTGTCATACGGCTACGGCATGAGCGTTAACGCGCTCCAACTGGCGCAGGCTTATATGGTGCTGGCCAATGGTGGTATTCGCTATCCGTTAAGCCTGCTGAAGGCGGATGAACAACCTGTAGGGGAACGGGTTCTTTCCGAGGACGTCTCATTCCAGGTAAGGGGGATGTTGCGTGAAGTGGTGGAGAACGGTACCGGGAAGCGGGCGCAGCCGGGATTTTATTCTGCCGGTGGCAAAACCGGAACGGTCCACCTGGTCGGCAAGGGCGGATATGAAAAAAGTCAGTACAAGGCAATCTTTGCCGGTATGGCTCCTATCGACAATCCGAGAATTGTCACCGTTGTGGCTGTGGATGCGCCCCAGTCCGGGGAATATTACGGCGGCGAAGTGGCTGCACCGGTATTCGCCAGGGTAATGGGGGACGCATTGCGGTTACTGAATGTAAAACCGGAGCTGGATCTGGGTGAGGCCAAGACGTCGCCCGGGGCTTCCGGGGAGCGGGGTTAGGATTATGTGTATTACATCACTCAGCACATTGTTGCAGGGGATCGCGCCGGTGCCATCGGTGTTTGATGTCACTATCCACGGTCTGAAAACCGACAGTCGGGAGGTCCGGGCTGGCGATGCATTTGTTGCCCTGGCTGGTTCCCGAACGCCCGCCGATCATTACATTGAACATGCCATCGGTGCCGGTGCCACGGTTATACTGCTGGAAGTGACCCAGGCAGGCGAATGTCATGAACATGAAGGCGCTTTGATTGTGCCTGTGACAGGGTTAAGGGCCCGGCTCGGGAAGATCGCTGATCGGTTCTTTGAGCACCCGTCCCAGCGACTGCGCCTACTCGGTGTGACGGGCACCAACGGTAAAACTTCGGTAAGCCATTACATTGCCACTCTTTTGCAGGAAACCGGTACCCCCTGTGGTGTTATAGGCACGCTCGGCTACGGCATGCCCGGCGCACTGCAGTATGGTGCCCACACTACACCGGATGTGGTTCAGGTTAACCGCGTCCTGTCGCGCATTCTTGCCCAGGGTGGGCGCGCGGCAGCGATGGAGGTCTCTTCTCATGCTCTCGATCAGGGGCGCATTGATAACCTGACCATGACCGGAGCAGTCTTTACCAACCTCACCAGGGATCATCTCGACTATCACGGGTCCATGGGTGCCTATGGTGCGGCAAAGGCGCGCCTGTTCGAGCGTGAGGAGCTGCATTTTGCCGTGGTCAATTTTGACGATCCGTTCGGCCGGCAATTGTACGAGCAGCTTGAAGGCAAATGTGACCGTGTCCGATACAGCCTGCACGAGGCCCAGACTGAGCTTTGGTTGACGGAGTTCTCGCCATCCGTCGACGGGTTCCATGCCAGTGTCGATGGATTATGGGGCGGGTTTGAAATTTCTGCGCCGGTTTTGGGAAGTTTTAATGTCAGCAATATTCTCGCAGCCATGGCGGCAGTACTAAGCCTGGGCGTGCCGTTAGAGCGGGTTCAGCGCGCCGTTGAGCGGTTATCACCTCCGCCGGGGCGGCTTGAGCCATTTGCTGGCGGCAACGGTGTCCGGGTGGTTGTGGACTATGCCCATACGCCCGATGCCCTGAACAGTGCACTGGCAGCGTTACGCCCCCATGTGAGTGGCCGCCTGTTCTGCGTCTTCGGTTGCGGCGGGGATCGCGATACCGGCAAGCGTCCGGAGATGGCAAGAGAAGCGGAGAATGCCGCCGACGTTGTTATTGTGACGGATGACAACCCTCGCAACGAGGATCCGGAGACCATTACATCCGGCATTGTGGCCGGGTTCCGTCATCCGGAGCAGGTTGCTGTCATTCACGACCGTGCCGAAGCCATTCGTCAGGCCATTCACTCGGCCGTGGAAGGGGACATTGTCCTGATTGCCGGTAAGGGTCATGAATCCTGGCAGGAAATGGCGGGCCAGCGGATTCCGTTCAGCGATGCCGAGCAGGTTCGGCACGCTCTGTCACTGAACGGAGGTGTCGCATGATGCAGGCGTTTGCGCTGGCAGATGCACTGGACTGGCTGGGCGGGACCAATGCCGGAACCAGCCTGGACGGGTTGGTATTTCATGGCGTCTCTACCGACACGCGGAAAATAGCCACGGGCGATCTGTTTGTGGCGCTGCGGGGTGAGAACTTCGATGGGCACGACTACCTGGATGTCGCCGAACAGTCGGGTGCCGTGGCAGCGGTTGTGGACAAGGCCAGTCCGGATCTGGCGCTACCGCAGATACTGGTATCAGACACTGTAGAAGCACTGGCAAAACTCGCAGCGGGGAATCGTAACGCCAGTTCGGCGAGGTTTGTTGCTATCACAGGCAGTAGTGGCAAAACAACGGTGCGGGAAATGGTCGCCGCGATTCTTTCCCGGGTCGGTAACGCCCTGGTTACCGAGGGCAATCTTAATAACCACATCGGCGTTCCCCTGACCCTTTTCAGGCTCGAGCCTGAACATGAGTACGGAGTCATCGAGCTTGGCGCCAGCGGACTGAATGAAATCGCCCACACCGTGAATATCGTGCGCCCGGATGTATCGATCCTGACCAATGCAGGGCAGGCCCATCTGGAGGGGTTTGGTGGCTACGATAATGTTGTGCGAGCCAAGGGTGAGATTATTGATGGTGTCGTGGAGTCCGGCCTGGTGGTACTTAACCGGGATGATCCCGCATTTGAACAGTGGCAATGGAGAGCCGGGTCGCGCCGGGTCGCCAGTGTCAGCAGGCAGGCCAGTGCTGGTGGAGACTACTTCTCCGGGGAAGTTCGTGATAACGGAAGTTCGCTGGTTTTTCAGGCTTGCGGCCCGCAGGGCTGGAGTTGTGATGTAAGTCTGCCACTGCATGGTGAGCACAACGTCACCAATGCCCTGTTGGCGATAGCGGCTGCCCGCGATCTGGGTGCCAGTGATGAAGCCGTGCGGCAGGGTCTTGCATCGGTGCAAGCGGTAAAAGGGCGACTTCAGGTCCTTGAACTGTCGACCAGGTTGACCGTCATTGATGACAGCTATAACGCCAATCCTGCGTCAATAAAAGCGGCACTTGCCGTGTTGGCATCGCGCCCTGCTACTCGAGTTGCGGTATTGGGAGCCATGGCTGAGCTGGGGCCGGATAGCCTGGCGCTGCACCGTGAGGTTGGTGAGTTTGCCAGGGCCCGGGGTATCGAGCGTTTGTTGGTCGTGGGGAATGGCTGTGAAGGTTATGTAGAAGGGTACGGAGATACCGCTGAGGTATGTGCGACCCATGACGATGCGGTGCGTCGTCTGCTTGAGGGGCCTGCCGATTCACAGACGGTATTGGTCAAGGGGTCTCGCAGTTCCGCCATGAATTGCGTGGTGGAGGGAATAAAAGAAAAGGTGGGTAACGCATGCTGCTCTGGCTGACAGAGGCTCTTTCACACTATTTTTCCGCGCTGACGGTTTTCCAGTACCTGACGGTTCGGGGGATCTTCGGCGTGCTGACGGCGTTGCTGATTTCCCTGCTGATCGGTCCGTTCATGATTCGCAAGCTGAGCCAGTATCAGATTGGCCAGGCGGTGCGGGATGATGGCCCCCAGACGCATCTGAGCAAGGCGGGTACACCGACAATGGGGGGCGCGCTGATTCTGGTGGCTGTGGCCGTCAGCTCCTTGCTTTGGGCCGATTTGAGCAACCGCTATGTCTGGGTTGCCATTCTGGTCACCCTGCTGTTCGGGGCCATTGGCTGGGTGGACGATTATCGCAAGGTGGTGGAGCGCAATCCCCGGGGTCTGCCGGGGCGCTGGAAATACTTCTGGCAGTCGGTGATCGGCGCCACAGCAGCCGTAGCACTGTTTATGAGCTCCTCGCTGCCACAGGAAACATCGCTCTACGTGCCCTTCCTGAAAAACGTGTCGCTGACTCTGGGGCCGGTGCTTTTCATCCTCCTGAGTTATTTCGTGATTGTCGGCAGTAGTAATGCGGTCAATCTCACTGACGGTCTTGATGGGCTGGCTATCATGCCCACGGTCATGGTAGCCGCCGCCCTCGGCATATTCGCTTACGTGTCCGGCCATGCGCAGTTTGCGGATTACCTGCTGATCCCCCACCTGCCGGGAACCGGCGAGCTGATTGTTTTTTGCGGCGCCCTGGTGGGCGCGGGGCTGGGGTTTCTGTGGTTCAACACCTATCCCGCCCAGGTGTTTATGGGAGATGTGGGTGCACTGGCATTGGGCGCCGCATTAGGCGTCGTAGCGGTGATTGTCAGGCAGGAGATTGTGCTGTTCATCATGGGCGGTGTGTTTGTGATGGAGACCATCTCTGTGATTCTGCAGGTGGCGTCTTTCAGGTTGACCGGCAGGCGCATATTCCGCATGGCACCGCTGCACCATCACTTTGAATTGAAGGGCTGGCCCGAGCCGCGCGTGATCGTGCGTTTCTGGGTCGTCACCGTTGTACTGGTACTGGTTGGCCTCGCCAGCCTGAAACTGAGATAGGAAAAAGAGCACCATGAGTTTCATCGTTTCAGATCGTCGCACACTGGTAGTGGGGCTCGGTAAAACCGGGCTCTCCTGCGTGCGCTATCTGTGCGAAAAAGGCCGTGATGTCGCGGTGGCCGATAGCCGCATGGCACCGCCCGGCCTGGACGAGCTGAGACAAAACTGGCCGGAGCTGCCGGTCTATCTGGGTGACTTTGACAGCGAATTGTTTGCCGGCTTTAACGAGTTGGTCGTCAGCCCGGGTATCAGTATTGCCGAGCCCGCGATACTCCATGCTGCGGAAAAGGGTGCGGTGATTCGTGGTGACATCGACTTGTTTGCCGAAGCAGCGGACGCACCCATTGTTGCCATTACCGGCTCCAATGGTAAAACCACAGTGACCACCCTGGTGGGAGAAATGGCCCGCGCAGCCGGCCGCCATGTGGAAGTGGGCGGCAATATTGGCACACCGGCGCTGGACCTCCTTGGTCGCGGCGCGGATCTCTATGTGCTGGAGCTGTCAAGTTTCCAGCTTGAAACAACTCATGAACTCAATGCACTGGCCGCAACGGTTCTGAATGTCAGCGACGACCACATGGATCGCTATCCCACCAAGATGGAATATTTCCAGGCCAAGCAGCGGATTTTCAATGGCTGCAAGAACGCGGTGGTGAATCTGGATGACGCTCTGAGCACACCGATGGCGCGGGACAATCTGCGGTTCCTGTGTTTCGGCTTTCACCGGGTCAATCCGGATACTTTCAGCACCCGGGATGATGACAAGGGAACCTGGATTACCTTCGGTTTCGACAACTTGTTGCAGGCTGAGGAGCTCGGCCTGCTGGGTCGGCATAACATCAGCAATGTGATGGCAGCGCTGGCACTGGGGTACGCGGCGGGGCTGCCAATGGACTTGATGCTGGAGACCGCGCGGAATTTCAGAGGGTTGCCCCATCGGTGCGAGTTTATCCGGCGGGTTGGCGATGTGGATTACATCAATGATTCCAAGGGAACCAACGTGGGTGCCACCGTGGCCGCTATCGAAAGCCTGGTGCCGGCCGGGGGGAAGATTGTTCTGATAGCCGGCGGTGAAGGCAAGGGTGCCGATTTCTCAGCGCTGGCGGAACCGGTCACCGCCCTTTGCCGGGCCGTAGTGCTGATTGGCACTGACGCCGCGCTTATTGCCTCTGCCCTTGGCGATTCAACCAGGGTCGTTAATGCCGCCGACATGGAGGAGGCGGTTCACAGGGCAGGAGATCTGGCGGAGCCAGGGGACAGGGTGTTGCTGTCGCCGGCCTGTGCCAGTTTCGATATGTTTCGCGATTATATCGATCGCGGAGACAGTTTCCGTGAACAGGTGGAGGGGCTGTGATGCACGCTGACCTGTCGCTCCCCAACCGTCATAGCCTGTTTCGTGATCTGCGTCCGCTGCCGTTGCTTATTATCAGCTCCGCTGCATTGCTGGTGATGGGCATTGTCATGATCTCGTCGGCCTCTATGGACATGGCGGCCGAATCCATGGGCAACAGCTATCACTACGTGATCCGGCAGTTGATGTTTGCCGGCATCGGCTGTCTGTTCGCCCTGATTGCGGTCAATGTGCCGATTTCGTGGTGGGAGCGCAGCGGCTGGTTATTGCTGGGAATCGGGCTGCTGTCGCTGCTGTTGGTGCTGACGCCACTGGGGCGTACGGTTAACGGCTCCACCCGGTGGATCTCGTTCGGTCTGTTCAATGTGCAGGTATCGGAGATTGCCAAACTGTGTCTGATTGCCTACCTGGCGGGCTATGTGGTGCGCCGGCGCGACGAGTTGCTCAATACCTGGGTTGGATTCCTGAAACCGCTGGCTGTGCTTGGTGTTGCTTCCGTGCTTCTGGTTATCGAGCCGGATTTCGGGGCCACCGTTGTGCTTGTCGCCGCCGCAGCTGGCATGATTTTCCTCAGTGGCATTCGCCTCAGCCGATTCATGCCGCTGATTGGTGTGCTGGTGGTCATGGGCGCGGTGCTCGTGTTTACCCAGCCCTACCGATTGAAGCGGGTCGTGAGTTATCTGGACCCCTGGAAGGACCAGTTTGATACCGGTTACCAGTTGACCCAGTCTCTGATTGCCTTTGGTCGTGGCGACTGGGCCGGCACCGGTCTCGGCAACTCGGTGCAGAAGCTGTTCTACCTGCCGGAAGCCCATACCGATTTTATCTTCGCCATCATTGCCGAAGAGTTCGGGTTACTGGGGTCACTCATTGTGCTGGGTCTGTTCACCATTCTGGTGGTCACAGGGTTTGTGATCGCCAGAAGGGCCGAGAAAGCCGGAATGCCGTTTGCGGCCTGTTTTTCTTATGGCATCACGCTGCTGATCGGTTTGCAGGCCAGCATCAATATGTCCGTCAGTACCGGGCTGCTGCCCACCAAGGGTCTGACACTGCCGCTTGTGAGTTATGGCGGTTCGAGCCTGATGATCACCGCGGTCTGCATTGGCGTGTTGGCCCGGGTGGAGATGGAACGGCTCGACCGCGAGAAAGTGGCTGGCGAGAAGTCCCGCAAGCCAGCGGCCAGGGGAGGTGCGGTTTATGACTGACAAGCGGCGCTTTCTGATGATGGCTGGCGGTACCGGTGGCCATGTATTTCCGGCCCTGGCAACCGCCAGAAAGCTCCAGGAAAAGGGCCATGAGGTTTTCTGGCTCGGTTCCAGCGGCGGCATGGAAGAGCGGTTGATTGGTGGCACCGATATACCCCTCTCGCTGATCCAGGTGTCAGGCCTGCGGGGTAAGGGCCGGCTGGCACTGGTGATGGCGCCATTCCGTCTGATGCGGGCATTGGCGCAGGCATTTACCGTTGTCCGCAACATTCGCCCCCACTGTGTTATCGGCATGGGTGGGTTTGTGACCGGTCCTGGCGGCGTGGCTGCCTGGCTTACCAAAGCGCCGCTGGTCATCCATGAACAGAATGCCATTGCCGGTATGACCAACCGGATTCTGGTGCGCTTCGCCGCCACAGTGCTGGAAGCCTTTCCCGGCAGTTTCGGTGGAGATGTGGTAACCCGCTGTACCGGTAATCCGGTGAGACAGGATCTGGCGTCGCTGGAGGAACCGGAGCAGCGGATGTCGGGTCGCGCCGGAGCACTCAGATTGCTGGTCGTTGGAGGCAGCCTCGGCGCCCAGGTCTTCAATCGTACATTACCTGCAGCCCTGGCGATGATGCCGGAAGGCGAGCGACCGACCGTGCGTCACCAGTGCGGTGAAAAAAATATTGACGAAGCCCGGGAAACCTATGGCGAATATGGCGTGGAAGCATCCGTGGAGCCGTTTATCAAAGACATGGCCGAGGCTTACGGCTGGGCGGACATTGTGCTTTGCCGGGCGGGTGCCCTGACGGTTTCCGAGTTGTGTGTTGCTGGCATCGGTGCGGTTCTGGTGCCGTTTCCACATGCTGTGGATGACCATCAGACCAAAAACGCACAACAAATGGTCAATGCCAGAGGTGCGATTCTGATTCCACAACCAAAACTGTCGGCGGAATTGCTGGCGGAAACTCTGACCGATCTGGGAAAAAATCGCAGCCGGATTCTTGATATGGCGACGGCTGCGAAAACGCTGGCCCGCCCTGATGCAACGGAGAGAGTCGTGAATTACTGTCTGGAGGCCGCCAATGGCTGAGCCCACTAATCCCCCGCTGGTTTATCAGGTGCCCGAGATGCGCCGTATCCGCAATATCCACTTCGTAGGTATTGGCGGTGCCGGCATGAGTGGTATTGCTGAAGTGTTGAAGAACCAGGGCTACGAAGTTTCCGGATCGGATATTCGTGAAGGCGCGGTGACCGACCGTCTGACGGCGATGGGTATCGAGGTATCCATCGGGCACCGAGAGGAGAACAGCGCCAAGGCAGATGTGGTGGTGGTTTCCACAGCCGTGGCCGGGGATAACCCGGAAGTAGCCTCTGCGCGCAGCAGACGGGTACCCATCGTGCCTCGCGCTGAAATGCTGGCGGAGATCATGCGTTATCGCCATGGCATTGCCGTGGCGGGAACCCACGGTAAAACCACAACAACGAGCCTGATCGCCTCCGTGCTGGCGGAAGCAGGGCTGGATCCTACGTTCGTGATCGGTGGCAAGCTCAATAGCGCCGGCACCAATGCCCAGCTCGGTGGGTCCCGGTACCTGGTGGCCGAGGCCGATGAAAGCGATGCATCGTTCCTGCACCTGACACCGGTGATTTCGGTTGTCACCAATATCGAAGCCGACCACATGGACACCTACGGTGGTGATGTCGGGCGCCTGAAGCAGACATTTCTGGATTTTCTCCACAACCTGCCGTTCTATGGCGTCGCGGTGATGTGCGTGGATGACGACTTCGTGCAGGAGATTATTCCGAGAATTTCCCGTGCCATCATCACCTATGGCATCGACAACCCCGATGCTGACTACCGGGCCGAGAATATTGAATCCGATGGGCTCAGAACGCGTTTCACGGTGCGTCGTCCCGGAGGCCGCAGTGACCTGGATGTGGAGCTCAAGATGCCGGGGCGCCATAACGTATCGAACGCCCTGGCAGCGATTGCCGTTGCCACTGATGAGGGTGTCGATGATGCTGCCATCTGCCGTGGTCTTGCGGGCTTTGCCGGTGTTGGCCGCCGCTTCCAGGTGTACGGCGATTACAAGACACGCAATGGCACCATCACGCTGATCGACGACTATGGCCACCATCCCACGGAAGTCGAGGCGGTGATTCGCGCAGCCCATGATGCCTGGCCGGATCGCCGGCTGGTGATGTTGTACCAGCCCCACCGTTATACCCGGACCCGGGATCTTTACGAAGATTTCGTGCGGGTGTTGTCCGAAGTGGACGGTCTGCTGCTGATGGAGGTGTACGCCGCCGGTGAGCCTGCCATTACCGGTGCGGACAGCCGCGCGCTGTGCCGCAGTATTCGCCAGCGTGGCAGTGTCGAACCGGTTTTCGTGGAAGACAACAGCGAGATTGAGGCCTTGCTCGCTAACAACTTGCGTGATGGCGACCTGCTGATTACGCAGGGGGCGGGGGATATTGGTGGTGTTTCGGCGCGTCTGGCGGCGGCAGGAGTGATTGCCGATGAGTGAGCTGACCCGGGTGGATACTCAGGGCTATCAGGCCGATCCGGAAATGCTGAAAGCATTCGGGCGTGTCGCTGTCTTTATGGGAGGAGACTCCGCCGAGCGCGAGGTTTCTTTGAAAAGCGGCCAGGCAGTGCTGTCTGCCCTGCTGTCTGCCGGTGTCGACGCGTATCCGGTGGATGTTCGTGGTTGCTTGCTCAAAACTGTGGAAGATCCTCAGTTTGACCGGGTATTCATTGCGCTGCATGGCCGTGGCGGAGAAGACGGCACTATCCAGGCCATTCTGTCGCAGGCGGGTATTCCCTATACCGGGAGCGAGCTTCTGGCCTCGGCACTGGCCATGGACAAACTGCGGACCAAATACGTTTTCGAAGGTTGTGGTCTGCCCACGCCGAAGTTCCGCGCGATGGGCTCGGTGGATGAAACTGACAGCATTCTCCGGGAACTGACCTTGCCGCTGAGCGTCAAGCCGTCCAGAGAAGGCTCCAGCATTGGCATTCGCAAGGTGGCGAGTCGTCAGGAACTGGTGGAAGCCTATCAACAGGCTGCGGTTCTGGATTCGCTGGTTCTGATTGAAGAGTGGGTTGAGGGGCCTGAGTTTACGGTCAGCCTGTTGCAGGATCAGGCATTGCCCGCCATCGGCCTGAGCACTGATCACGTGTTCTATGACTATGACGCCAAGTACCTGGCTGACGATACCCGCTACCAGATTCCCTGCGGGCTTGATCCGGACAGCGAACTGAAACTGCAACACCTGGCCCTGGAAGCGTTCAGGGTGCTGGGCTGTCGCACCTGGGGGCGGGTGGACATCATGCAAAACCGGAAGGGGGATTTCTGGTTGCTGGAAGTAAACACGGTGCCGGGAATGACGGATCACAGCCTGGTGCCCATGTCTGCAAAAGCAGCGGGCATAAGTTTCGAAGAGTTGGTGGTGCGGATTCTTGCCGACACATTGGAGGCTGGCGATGCTTGACCGGCTGCTGATCCGGAGTCGGGCGGTTCCGTCCGACCCCCCCAGGCGCAAGGGAGCGACTTCCCTGGGGCCTGAGCGGGACCGGTTTGGTTTGCTGAAAGCGGTTCTGGCTGCTGCGCCCTGGGGCCAGGTAATGCTGGGGGCACTCATTGTTCTGCTGGCAGCGATGGTGCCCTGGGGTACCAGTCAGGTGCTTGGCGCCATGGATCGGCAGGTGATGGGTATTGATGTGACCGGCGCCCTGGTGGGAGAGAACCGGACGTCTCTGGAGCGCAGTGTGAATAAATGGATCGGGCGGAGTTTTTTTGCCACTGACCTTTCGGACATCAAGGACGACCTGGAACAGCGACCATGGGTGGAGACCGCAGCGGTCAGGCGCGTATGGCCAGACCGTTTACAGGTCGAGATCCGCGAGAAGAAGCCACTGGCTTTTTGGAACAGCGATCAGCTGGTGAGCCGCAATGGCGAGTTGTTTACACCGGGTAATCCGGAAGTGGCGGGGAAATTGCCCCGGCTGGCCGGTCCCGACGAGCGGGTGAAAGAAGTGATCACCATGGCCCGCGGAATGGCCGATACGCTCTCGGACCACAGCCTGGGGTTTGCGGGGCTGAGTCTGGAACAGCGCGGTGCCTGGACTCTGACCCTGGCTAATGGCATCGAAGTGGTTCTCGGCAGGGACCAGGTGGAGAAACGCTTTGAACGGTTTATTACGGTTTATCAGGAACGGCTGGCTTCGCGAGCAGACGAGGTCAGAAGGGTGGATGCCCGCTACAGCAATGGCGTAGCGGTAAAGTGGAAGTCGGAAGAAACGGCATCCCGGTCAAAATCATAGCAACGCTAAATTCAGACCTACGGTTTGGTGGAATAAATGTCATCGGTTGAAACGGAAAACATGATTGTCGGCCTCGATATCGGAACCTCAAAAGTGGTTGCGATTGTCGGCAAGCGAAAAATGGACGGGACCATTGAGGTGGTGGGTATCGGTTCCAATCCGTCCCGCGGGCTCAAGCGTGGCGTGGTGGTCAATATCGAAACCACGGTTCAGGCGATACAGCGTGCGGTGGAGGAAGCAGAACTCATGGCTGGCTGCCGGATTCATTCGGTTTATGCGGGGATAGCCGGCAGCCACATCAAGAGCCTGAATTCCCATGGCATTGTTGCCATCCGTGACCGTGAGGTGACCCAGGCGGATATCGACCGGGTGATTGACGCGGCCCAGGCAGTGGCCATTCCGGCGGACCAGAAGATTCTGCACATTCTGCCGCAGGAGTTTGTGATCGACAGCCAGGAAGGTATCAAGGAGCCCATGGGCATGTCCGGTGTGCGGCTGGAGGCCAAGGTTCATCTGGTGACCTGTGCGGTGAACGCTGCCCAGAACATTGAAAAGTGTGTGAAGCGCTGTGGTCTGGAGGTGGATGACATCATCCTCGAACAACTGGCGTCCAGCCACGCCATCCTCACCGAGGATGAGAAAGAGCTGGGTGTGTGCGTAGTCGATATCGGTGGCGGCACAACGGATATTGCGGTGTTTACCGGGGGGGCGATCCGCCATACGGCGGTGATCCCCATTGCCGGTGACCAGGTCACCAATGATATTGCCATGGCCCTGCGCACACCGACGCAGAATGCCGAGGAAATCAAGATCAAATATGCCTGTGCTTTGACGCAGCTTGCCGGTGCGGATGAAACCATCAAGGTTCCCAGTGTGGGTGACCGGGCGCCGCGGGACCTGTCGCGTCAGGCTCTGGCCGAAGTGGTGGAGCCCCGTTATGAGGAGCTGTTCACCCTGGTGCAGTCAGAGCTGCGCCGCTCGGGATTTGAAGACATGATCCCGGCCGGCATCGTCATTACGGGCGGTTCCTCAACCATGGAAGGTGTGGTGGAACTGGCCGAGGAAATCTTCCACATGCCGGTAAGACTGGCCTGCCCGCAGGCGGTCTCCGGCATGACGGAGGTGGTCAACAATCCGATCTACGCCACGGGCGTGGGGTTGCTGATCCATGGCTTCCGCCAGATGGATCTGGGGCGGGCGCCGGCGCTTAAGGGTGAAGACGCACCCACGCTGTTTGAGCGCATGAAAGCCTGGTTTACCGGTCATTTCTGACGGTAGCCGGCAGCAGTAGAAGACTTACACGAAGGTATCTCGAAAATCATAATCTCGAAAAATCAGTCTGGAAAAGGCTGATAAACAGCACGAAGGAGTAGGGGAATGTTTGAACTCGTCGATAATGTCCAGCAAAACGCTGTCATTAAAGTAGTGGGAGTTGGCGGTGGTGGCGGCAATGCCGTTCGTCACATGCTCAACAGTGATATTGAAGGTGTGGAGTTTATCTGCGCCAATACTGACGCCCAGGCCCTGACGGACCTGGACGCACGACAGATCATCCAGCTGGGTGGCAACATCACCAAGGGGCTGGGTGCCGGTGCCAACCCGGAAGTGGGGCGCCAGTCCGCCCTGGAAGATCGCGATCGCATCGCTGAGGCGCTGAAAGGTGCCGATATGGTGTTCATTACTGCCGGTATGGGCGGCGGAACCGGCACCGGTGCGGCACCCGTGGTCGCAGAAGTGGCCCGTGAGCTGGGCATCCTGACCGTTGCCGTTGTCACCAAGCCGTTCATGTTTGAAGGCGGCAAGCGCATGAGCGTGGCAGATGAGGGCCTCAAGGAGCTTGAAGAAACGGTTGACTCCCTGATCACCATTCCCAACGAGAAACTGTTGGCGGTGATGGGCAAGAAGACCAGCCTGCTGGACGCGTTTGCCTCTGCCAACGACGTGCTTCTGGGTGCGGTACAGGGTATTGCTGACCTGATCACTCGCAACGGTATGATCAACGTCGACTTTGCCGACGTGAAAACCGTCATGTCCGAGATGGGCAACGCCATGATGGGTACGGCTCGTGCCACCGGCGAAAACCGGGCCCGCGAAGCGGCAGAAGCTGCGGTACGCAGCCCGCTGCTGGAAGATATCAACCTGCAGGGCGCCAAAGGCATCCTGGTCAACATCACCGCGGGAATGGATCTCAACCTGGGCGAATTCTCCGAGGTTGGCGATATTGTTCGCGAATTTGCATCCGATTCCGCAACCGTTGTCGTAGGTACGGTCATCGATCCGGAAATGACCGACGAACTCAAGGTGACGGTAGTGGCAACCGGCCTTGGTGGTGATCGCGAAAAGCCGACCAAGGTGGTGGATAACACCCGCAGCCTTGATGGCACAACGGATTACAATCAGCTTGATCGTCCGGCTGTGTTGCGTCGCAGGGCGGTAGCTCATGGCAACGTGGCTATCGATCAGAGCAAAGACAGCGAAGAGCAGGGGGTCGACTATCTCGATATTCCCGCATTCCTTCGTCGTCAGGCTGACTGATAACCTGTTGCAATTGCGTTCAGTGTTGGAACCATTTTCGCTGATCGACGTGTGCTGACTATCAGAATGGCTTTGCGCCGCGAACCAGTCGTGGAGTTCCGAAGCGTTACGATTGGTTAAATGGTATTCAGTTTCAACTTCTGGTATTCTCCGGGCAGATTTTTGCCCAGATTATATCGAATTTATGTGACGGAAATATGTACCGATGATCAGACAACGGACACTCAAAAACACCATCCGGGCAACCGGCGTCGGCCTTCACTCAGGTGAAAAAGTTTACCTGACCCTGAAGCCGGCGCCATCAGACTCGGGTATCGTATTCCGCCGCACGGATCT
>JBHEPI010000195.1:0-33439 GCA_046260345.1 Marinobacter sp.
AGCGAACTGGTGATTGATGGCGGTTACACCGCTCGTTGATATGGCCACAGAACTGACCGGGCCAAACCTGTGACGCTGGCGGCCTATACGCCCAGGCTCCTGCCGGAGTCCCTCAACGGGCTGTTCACTCTGGCTCTGGACCTGCGATGGACCTGGCACCATGGCAGTGACGATCTCTGGCACGCTCTTGATGAAGAGACCTGGGCCGTCACCCGTAATGCCTGGCTGGTTCTTAACAGCGTATCCGGCGACAGGCTGGAAGAGCTGGCAGCGGATCCGTCATTCCAGAGGCTTTACCAACAGCAGGTGGCGGCACACGACCAGTTTGTGCATGCCGACACCTGGTATTCGACCGATTGTCGGGGGAGTCTGGGCCAGGGAGTCGCCTATTTCTGTATGGAATACGGGCTCAGTGAGTCGCTGCCGTTCTACAGCGGCGGCCTTGGCGTTCTGGCAGGTGACTATCTAAAGGCTGCCAGTGACCTTGGCATTCCGGTAACAGCGGTTGGATTGCTTTATCAGCAGGGGTATTTTCGGCAGGCGATCAGCACCGATGGCGAACAGCTGGAATTCTATCCTTACAACGACCCTACAATGCTGCCGGTTTCACCGCTCCGGGATGACGACGGCGAGTGGGTGAGGGTGGTTGTACCTTTTCCGGGCCGTCCCGTTCGGTTGAGAGCCTGGACAGCGCAGGTGGGCCGATGCAAGCTGTTGCTGCTGGATAGTAACGACCCGCGCAATGAACCCGGCGACCGGGGCATCACCAGCGAACTCTATACCGGTGATCCCGAGAAACGGCTGCAACAGGAAATGGTACTGGGAATCGGTGGCTGGCGCTTATTGCACCAACTAGGCGTTGAGCCGGCCGTATGCCACCTCAACGAAGGACATTGCGCACTGGCGCTGATCGAGAGAGCGTTCTGCTGGCAGGACCAGCACAATACCGACTTTATGACAGCGCGCACCGCTACCCGTGCGACCAATCTGTTCACCACCCACACCTCCGTTGCCTCCGGCTTCGACCACTTCTCCCGGTCTTTGCTCAACCTCTACCTGGCTCCCTGGCTTGAAACCCGGGACCTTACTGTTGCACAGCTGGTAAAACTCGGCAGCGAAGGTGGCCCACCTGCGTCGAAAAGCGAAGAGGATCGTTTGAACATGGCGTTTCTGGCACTGGCCATGAGTGGCCGGATAAACGGGGTCAGCCGGATTCATCAGAAGGTTTCACAGACCATCTTCCAACCCTTCTTTTCCCGCTGGCCAGCGGAGGATATTCCCGCCGAATTTGTCACTAATGGGGTGCACACCCCCAGTTGGGACTCTCCCGAATCCGATGCCATCTGGACAAGGGCCTGCGGCAAGGATCGTTGGCGGCGGCCGCCTCAGACCTCATGCCCGATGTCGGAAATCCCGGACGAAGAACTATGGGAAATGCGGCGCCTGCAACGCAGCCGGCTGGTGCGATACCTGCGCAGGCGCCTCTCCAGCCAGCATTGTGAACAGAACCCGGGCAACAATCACGAAGCGGCCTGCGGACTGTTACTGGACAATGAAACGTTCACCCTGGGCTTTGCCCGACGTTTCACCGATTACAAACGGCCAGACCTGCTACTCAAAGATCAGCAACGATTTCTCGCCTTGCTGGCCAGCAGAGACTGCCCCCTGCAAATTGTTCTGGCCGGCAAGGCGCACCCCTATGACCAGCGGGGCAAAGACATTATCCGGCAGTGGAAGGCCTTTTCCCGGCGCCCGGATGTGGAAGGCAAGGTCGTTTTTATTGAAGATTACGATCTCGGCGTCGCCAGCCATCTGATCCAGGGAGTCGACGTCTGGCTGAACTGCCCCCGACACCCCTGGGAGGCCTGTGGTACCAGTGGCATGAAGGTGCTGGTAAACGGCGGCCTGAATCTCTCCCAGTACGATGGCTGGTGGGCAGAGGCCTGGAACGACGAAGTAGGCTGGGCCATCCGTCCGGGGGCCACGTTCGAGGAACTGGGCAGCTCCGGCGAACATGACGATTCAGACGCCCGTGAACTTTTTGGCTTGCTGGAGCGCGAAGTGATTCCTGCGTTCTACAACGTTGACGAGCAGGGGTTGCCCCGAAAATGGCTGCAACGGATACGTGCCAGCATGGACCAGCTGACCGCATCCTATTCAGCCAACCGGATGGTTCGGGAATATGTCGAAGGGTTTTATTTGCCCATGGCGGAACTGGGAAAACAGCGGGACCCGTCAACAGCGGCAGCCATTGTCTCAGAGCACCGTGAAATCACCAGCCACTGGCCCAGGCTTCGGTTCAATGCTTTCAGCCTCAGCGAGTCCGGCGGTGACCAGAGCTACACGGTAGAAGTTTATCTGGATGGTGTCGCAGAACAGCGAATTGCCGTGGAACTGGTGGCGGAGGCATCTGATTACGGACCGAGAACCGTGACCCCGATGACCATGAAGCATCCGCTTACCGGATCGGCCCACAGCTATCTTTATGAATGTACGGTACCGACACGTCCGGAAGGACACTACACCCCGCGGCTGCGGGTAAAAGATGAACGCCTGACTCTCCCCCTGGAAAATCCTGCCGTGCACTGGCTGAAATAGGCTTCAGCTGCGCCAGAACGCCGGCGAAAGCACGATCACCACGCTCAGAATCTCAAGGCGCCCCATCAACATACCCACCGACAGAACCCATTTGGCAGCTTCGGGCAGTGGCGCGAAGGTGCCGGCTGGCCCTATGGTATCGCCAAGGGCCGGGCCCACATTGGTAAGAACTGTCAGGGCGCCGGACAGGCTGGTAATAAAATCCAGCTGCATCGCGGCCAGCGCAATCGTTATAATCAACAGGCACAACAGGAAGATAAAGGTGTAGGCGATCATCGAGGAGATGATTTCGTCGCTCACAGCGCGCCCATTGTAGTTGCGGGTAAAGACGGCTCTTGGGTGCAGCAGACGCATCAACTGTTCCCGCAAAACAATCAGTGAGAGCTGGAAACGGAAAACTTTCATCCCTCCGGCAGTCGAGCCTGAACATCCGCCGATGAACATCAGGAAGAAAAACAGCACAAAGGCCAGCGGCCCCCACGCCGAGTAATCCTCTGATGCAAACCCGGTTGTTGTCACCACCGACGTCACGTTGAAGAGCGTTGAAACGTATCCGTTAACCAGATCAAACTCGGCCGGCGACACGTACCAGCGGTACAGGGTCAGCAGTGCAGGAATCACCAGCAGAATGGTAACGAACAGGCGCACTTGCTGGTCCCGGAACAACACACCATGCTGGCCATGCATCTCCCGCACGAACAGGAAGAATGGCATGCTGCCGATCATCATGAAAAAGGTCGCTTCCAGCAGAATCAGATTGGAATCGAACTTGGCCATGGACATGTCAGAGGTGGAAAACCCGCCGGTGGCAATGCTGGTCAGACCATGGTTAAACGCGTCAAACAGGCTCATGCCTGATAACCAGTAAGTCGTTACCGCCAGAACCGAAAACGCCATGTACACCACCAGCAGGCCACGGCTGAGTGTTTTCATTCGTGGAAGCGCCTTGTCTGTCCACTCCGACGATTCCGTTGCAAACAACCGCATCCCGCCGACACGAAGGAAGGGCAGAACCGCAACGAACATGCCGATAATCCCGATGCCACCAATCCACTGCAGCACCGAACGCCAGAGCAGCAGATCCTGATCCATAGAATCCAGCCCGGTGAGCACCGTTGCCCCGGTTGTGGTGATGCCAGAGGTTCCTTCGAAAAAGGCTTCCCCCGGAGTGAGGCCCAGGTCACTGAGGTAGAAAGGAAGTGATGAGAGCAGGGCAATGATAAACCAGCTGGAAACCGTTAAAACAAACATGAAGCGAGGTTTGAGATCCCTCGGCTGGCGGTACGTTGTAAGTACTCCGAGCAGGCCAATCCCGAAACAGATCGCCGCCGACTCTGCAAACGCCATGGCATTCGGCGCTTCAGAGCTTGCAAGCAGAAGCACGGGCAATGTCATGAAAATACTGAGAAGTATAAACATGACGCTGATGATGAAGATTACGGGATTCAGGTTTCTCAAAGGATGCTCAAGCCGGCTGAACAAAGAGATCGCGACAGAATACAGGCGGCATAGCGCTTTCGCAAGGTAGAAGCCCCGGAGTGTCAGGGCCTTACACTTTCATTAAATTGGCGGGGTCGATTATCCCTGGACAATTTTTTCGGGGGCTACGCCACCCTCAATCTGGCCAACGAATCACCCGCAACACCATACCTGGTATTCGGCTTTACCCGTATTGAACTGGAGGCGCAATCCACTCTGGGTACAACCACCGAAGATGAGTCCGACTTTTCATATGGCGCGGGGGTCAACGTCGAGCTTAGCCCAGAGGTGGCTGGCAACCTGGAATACATGCGTTACTATGATAAAAACGGTGCCACCGTTGACGGCCTTGGGCTGGGGGTAACCTTCAGCTTCTGAACCGGTTAATTCCGGGCCTGGCTTTCTGGCGGCAGGTGACCGGTTGCCGCCAGAATTTCAGGAGTATTTTTGAATCATCTTGCCCACCTTTTTCTAGCGCCCGATAACCAGCAGGCTCGTGTTGGAAGCCTGCTGGGTGATTTTGCCAGAGGAGTCGTGCCTGACGAACTGCCAGTGAGGGTCAGGGAAGGGCTCTACCATCACCGCGCAGTGGACGCGTTCACCGATCGCCACTCCGAAGTCATTGCCAGTAAACGGTTATTTTCAGCACACAGGCGTCGCTTTGCCGGCGTTGCTCTGGATATTCTTTACGATCACTACCTGCTAAGAAACTGGGGACATTTCAGTGATGTCAGCCCGGACACCTTTATAGATCAGGTTTACCGGGAACTCGACGCGAATTCGCCGCTGATGCCCGGCAGTATGCAAAAGGTAACCCGACAAATAATAACGCATGACTGGTTCCGTTCTTATATGGAGCTTGAAAACATTGGATATGCTCTGGATCGCGTAGCCGGTCGTATCCGTTTCTCAAACCCGTTCAGCGGAATCATTGAAGAAATCACAGAAAACGACGATGAACTGGAACGCCGTTTTCTGCTTTTTTTCCCTGAACTCATGCACTTTGCCAAAGAGGCCCCATAATGCTGTCAGAATACGCGAAGTCTATCGCCGCAATGTTTTTCCTTAGCCCCACAATGCTACTGGCGGATGCCAATAATGATGAGAACAGCGTTCCGGAAAAGCTTGGATATGTGGAATGGATCGTAATGGAAGAAACAGGCCTGCGCCTGAAAGCCCGACTGGACACCGGCGCCAAAACATCATCCCTGCATGCCGTCAATGTAGAATCTTACGATAAAGACGAGGAAAAATGGGTGAGTTTCCAGCTACCGCTGGCTGACCATAAGGATCAGGAAACTGGCGATGACGAGGAAGTTGACGACGTTATCCTCGAATTCAATCTTCCGGTCGAGCGCACAGTGAAAATCAAGCGCAAGGGCGCGCCGTCGCAGGACCGTTACGTAGTCAACATGGAGTTCTGTATTGCCGGCACTTCTCATACGACAGAATTTTCGCTCACAGACCGTGGTAAATTTTCTTACCCGGCCCTGCTGGGTCGTCGTTTCATGAGCGATGACAACATCCTGATAGACTCATCGGATTCGTTCCTCGCGGAAACAGAATGTGAACATAAAACCCTGGTTGAGTTAGCCGACGAACACCTGGAATGAGCGCCTCCCAGCGTGTCTATTTGCAGACATACATTGAATTATTGTGTATGCTGATACTTTTCCAATTTATCTGACGATGCGTAACGGGTGGTATCGGCTATGAGCCAGGCACAGAAACTCGAACCCATTGAGAAAAGCAGAGCGCCGGGCGTTGGCCTGAAGACCGTGTTCACAATCCTCGACCGTTGGGGCTGCACGGCGGATCAGGTTCAGAAAATCCTGCAGATATCGCGTCCGGCGTACTATAAGTACCGAAAGAATCCGGAACAGGCCAACCTGACCCACGACCAGGTCGAGAGGCTCAGCTACCTGGTGAATATTCACGGATGCCTGAGAATGGTTTTCGAGAATCCAAAGAACGTTTACGGCTTTATGTCCCTGAAAAACGACAACCCGTATTTCAATGGCAAAAGCCCACTCGAAATCATCAGTAGCGGCCAGTTTTCAGCCCTTTACGAAACCTTCAAACGTATCGATGTACTGCGCGGGGGGCTCTGGTGAGCCAGGAGCTGCCGCCGGTCATCCATCCAGACAATCTTACCGGCTATCGCCTGGTTAACTCCAAATTCCCACCTATCAGCCTGTTTGACGATGTGGCTGATGAAGCCGAGTTTGAAGCCCTTTATGAGCTTCAGGCGATGACAAGCCCACGTTTGCAAACCGAACTCGGAAATCTGAACCTGGTGAAGAAAGAAGAGATACCTTTCGGAATTCCAGGATGCTCCTATGCCACCGGCCCATTCACCCATGTAAACCCGGATGGCAGCCGTTTCAGTGATGGCCAGTATGGTGTGTTGTACTTGGGTGACAGTTTTGAAACAGCCATTGCCGAAGTTGCCTATCACCAGTCTCGTTACTGGCGTGGGGTTCACGGGCTGGACTACGATCGGCTGGTGTTTCGGGGGCTGAAATGCAAAGCAGGGCAGACTGAACTCCACGACGCCAACACCATCTCTCCGGACAATCCCATCTACGACCCCGATAGTTATGCCACTTCGCAGGTTTTTGGACGCAGGCTTTATCGCGCAGGCTCTGAAGGGCTTCGATATCATTCTGTGAGGAAGCCAGGCGCGACGTGCTGGGGACTGTTCACGCCAAGACATGTTCGCAGTGTCATCCAGAGCGCGCACTATGAATTCATATGGAACGGAGCTGAGATCAGCTCCGTGAACAAATTCATCCGAGCAGGCCTCTAGACGTAAAAGTCCAGATCCTCCTGGGCTTTCAGCAGATCCCGCATCGTGATGGGGTCGTCACCAAAGAAGAACACCAGGCCCCAATGAGTACCGAAGGCCGACCGGTCAGGAACGGTCTCTTCTGTCGGCTCATGCAATTCGTGTGACACGAAATAGGGATGCTCAATTGTTTCCTTAGGCATTTGCAACTTGCTGACGACGCGACGGCGTGGATACACGCCAAAGCAGCCCGCATAACCTTTCGCACCCTCGACTTCCTTGGGAAAGAAAGCAGCCACTTCCTCTTTCGTGCTCTTGGGATCGAACACCAGCATCGATGCCTGATATGCATTGAACCCGTAAGCCATTTCGATGAGTTCGAAAGCCTTGAACCCGGGCGGCCGGTACGCGACTTCGCCAAAGTACATCTCGCCGTCTGCAGTGACGAAGTACTCGGGGTGAATCAGGCCAAACTTGATGTCAAAGGTCTTGATCAACAACTCAATCTGCTTGGTGATCGCGTTGCGCCAGCTTTCGAGTTCCTTTGTAGCGGGCACGAATACCGAGTAGCCCAGCGTTACATACTCAGAAATGTTGAGAAACTGGATCTTGCCATCGTGGATCCAGGCTTCAACCGCAAATTCCCAGCCACTCAAGTGACTTTCCATCAGCAGGGGATATTCTTCGGCCGGAATCTGGTCGATTTCTTCTATCGTGCGGATCATCCGGTGGCCCAGGCAGCCGGCCTTGTCAAATGCCTTGACATGAATCGGATCATCCGGGTCACCATCCAGCTTGAGCAGCGTCTGGTTAACACGCTTCATGAAGCGGACGATATCTTCTTTCTCGTGGGCCTCCTCGAAGATCCCGACGCGAATACCGCCAAGCTGAGCACGGCGTTTCATCAGAGCCTTGTCGCGGAACAGAATGGACTGCCCGTACATACGGGGGCTATCCATAAGCACAGAGTTGATAGCTCCAGACCATTCAACGGTTTCTTCAAACAGCGGGATGGCGACATCGACGCCTTCTTCTTTCAGTTTTTCAGCAATCTCCAGGGAGCGATCATTGAGACGGATAAAATCCCATGGAATGAAAGGTATTTTGTTTGCAGTACAAAAATCCGCTGCCCAATTCGGAGCTACCACGATGTAGCGGCGGTCAAACTTTTGCGCAGCCTTGATCGCATTGACGCTCCAGCCAAGCAGGGCAATATAACCTTTGTTCGGATCTTTGGGGGTCTCAGTTCCTTTAACCGAGTCCATTTCCGGATCTAGCCAGGCTGCTACCTCTTTAGGTAACTCTTGTTCCGATGTCATAGACATTCGACGTTCTCCTTGCTGGTTTGCCCAGAAAAAATGCGCTGAGTTTCGGGCGCATTCGGTGATCTTTACCGTTAGGCATCGTGCTGTACGGGGGATAAATGTATCCCGATCAACAACCTCAATATAGTAGGACTGGTTACAAAATGAAACGAAAGCCACGGAATTGTTTGCTTCCGAATCGCCATAAGAGCATCTTTGGCGTTGGGAGATCCCCAAATGGCACATCAAGTAGGCAAGGACGATATTGTGACTAATCCCGGTTCTGAACCAGATGCCAACGCTTCTGTTGCCAAGTTCGACGAGGCCCTCGACCAGCTTGCGCTCGCGCGTCAGATGGAACCCGCGGCGCGTAATGCGGAGGTACTGGAAGCGGCACTTCACGTTATGGCAGCTCCCGACGGACTGGACGCGCTGTACGCCCGTGTGCCGGCAATGGAAGCCAAGGGCGTATTTGCCAATAGTGACTGGGGCCAACCTGCCATCCTGCGGCCTGCGCTCGCCGTGCGAACATTACGCCAGGGAGCGCCGGACTTCACGGCGATCGAGGCGCTGAGTGAACTGCGCCTGCTGGCCGTGGCCATGGGCGATTATCGCCATCCCGGAATTTCGGCGGAGCAGGCCAGAAACTTCCTCACCCAGGTGACAGCATTGAATCTGGACCTGCTATCGGGCCAGATGAGCGAGGCGGACAGGGAACGACCCCAAGGGCTGGGTGAGATTGTCAATTCGCTTTACCAGTTTCTGCTCAACAGGCTGGGCTATGAAAGCATTCTCGACAGCCTGGTGGGCGAAGTACGCCGTTTGCTGGCTCAGCGCCCGATACAGACTGACAGCATCAAGCAGATGGTCAGCCAGATTGCCAAGTGCCTGTTTGATCCGGAAATAGATACCTCGGGTATGCACAAAGCAGCGCGTCTTGTCAGCGCTTTGTTCGGCCCAACCATTGGTTGCCGCGACGATCCGGGCTTTGCAGTTTACGGCGAGCGTCTGGCTGTAATGGACGAAATTGCGTTGTCCGAAGAGGCGCAAGGCTTTGCAAGTGCAATGCATGCAACGGGCATGGTTTCTCCCTACCATCCCATGCTGTTGCGACACCTGCGGGAAAACCGGGATGATCTGATACCTTTAGCGCTGGGCCTAAGCATCACCGGTAACGATGTGCTCCAGTGCTACCGTCAGATAGTACTTCAATTGATTGACGAAGTTGTTCACCCGGAAACCAGTCAGGCCGTTTATGGCCTGACCATGTTTCTTGAACGTGGCGCTCTGTTCACGCCACCCGTTGCTGCGGGCCTGTGGCGACAACTTGAACTGGAATTGTGTCAGGCGGCGTCCAACAGACTGAGCGTGGTTTTCGGTGATGCGCACCCGCCGCGAGTGTATTTACTCGCCGGCGTACTGAGCCTTCTGGGGCAGCCATTAGGTGTGGGCCAGGGTAATAACCCGACATGTCAGTCGGTCATCGGCCTTTCCATGTGGTCTTTCAACGATGCCGATTTTCTGTTGCAGTTGGTGGCCTGGGCCGCCCGTGATGACGATGTCCTCATGCGTTTCGAGGGCCAGCATATTAACTCTCAGAACCTGGCAGCCGGCCTTGCGAAAGTACCTCCAACCGATGTGGATCCGGTTTCATTGATTCTGGCACCTCACCTTGACCGTATTTATGGGGAGATGGGGCGATTATGTGGGGTACGCGACGATGACCTGCACCGCTGGATCAACCCGGAAATGTATGGTTGGTGGGTTGGGCATGGCTTTCTCAGTGTCATAAGCCGGAAAACCGGGAAAATCCATGATTATGAGGATTTTATCCGCCACTTTTATGCCTGCTATCACCCTTACTACAACGGCAACATACCCGTTATCCATCCGCAGCCAGCCGGTATCGCTGTCACCGACAGTGGAGGGCGCTTGGTTGGACGCCATGCCATAACAATCATCCGGGCCAACCTTGATCGCGACGGCGAAATGCGCATTTACTTCTTCAACCCCAACAATGACAGCGGCCAGGATTGGGGTCAGGGTATTAATTGCTCGACAGAAAGTAATGGTGAGCGCCACGGCGAAGCATCACTGCCATTCGCTGAGTTCGCTTCCCGCTTGTGCGTGTTTCATTACGACACCAGGGAACTGGGGGATATGACAGTGGTTCCTGAAACAGACGTGACACGCGCCACAGAGCTGGGCCGCACCAGTTGGGCTGCGAGTTATGAGTAGGGGAGAACCTATTCAGAGTCTCCCCAGTTCAGCAACCGGTCAGTTTCCTTCTTTACTACGGCATAACACTCACAACACAGGGAAATCCTGCCGCGCCCGCACGTGATCACACCAAGCTTCTGGAGCTTTCCTGCGGCTTCGGTCACGCCTTCGCGACGGACCCCCAGCATGTTGGCGATCGACTCATGGGTCACCTGTAATTCAAGCACGGCTTCGCTGGGTACAAGTTTGGTCAGCTCAGTTCCGATCAGTCGGCTGAAGGGTTGCTCGCGCATCACTCTTTGACCTAATTCAAATAGCTCACTCATTTTTTGCCTTTTTTCTGTTCGTGAAAGTCCTCTGCAAACTGCATTCAGGCTAAAAGAAGGTCCGCAACGTCACTATGATTCATTTACCGAGATACTTGACCGAATGACCGTAGTTGCTGTTTTCCCGGGTGTTGACTTGGACGGTGGTTTCGAGGGCGGCGTATACTTTCTCAATCCGGTCATTTGAGTCGATAAAAATGTACGTGCCAAACAGCTTCAAGGAAAATGACGCACCTAGACTGCGACAATATATTCGCGACTATGGTTTTGGCTTACTGGTGATTGCCGATGGGCAGGGGATTGAGGCAGCCAGGTTCCCTTCCACCTTAAGTGCGATAATGACGATTCACTCGGCTTATTACACGAGCAGCGGTTTTGAGCAACAAGCCTTTATATGTGATTTAACATAATATACATTATGCGCAGTACGATGTTCATAACTGGATACCAAACCCCAAGTATATTGGACAACTTCACGTATACGCCTTCAAGGCCATAGCTCCAGCGCCCCGTACTGGCGGTGAATAAACCCATGATCTCGGCATGCTCGCCGCCATCGGTATCGAAAAAGGCAAACCTTTCAATCCAGACGAAAAACTCAAATGAAGGAAGCATATCTCAGTACGGGTAGCTGATGGTTCTTCCCTTTTGTCGGCGGCAGCTACCAGTTCCTCTCACAAAAGGCATGGTCATCAATGCCGATGGTTCGGTGGATGTTTGGTTTGCTCCGACAGCCCCCAAAGGGCATGAAGATAATTGGGTTCAGACTGTTCCCGGAAAGGGCTGGAGTGTGCTGTTGCGGCTTTATGGGCCCGAGCAAAGCTGGTTCGACAAGACCTGGCAGCCGGGTGAGTTTGAATTGCAGGAGTGATCATTACAGGCCTCGGTGCTTGCGTGACCTGGTTCCCGCTAGCTAAACCACTTTCTGCTTAGGCAGTGTCACTCCTGGCCCTGACGAAGAATTTAGTACTTTGTGTGGTCGTCCAACCGCCCCGACATAAGGTATTCAGCCACCGCCTGGTAAGCCGGCAAGGAAGTGGGATCTGTTTTTTCATTCTTCGCCGTTGGATAGGAAGCAAACCGGACGATGACCATGTCTGCCTTCGGATCGACATAGATCGTCTGCCCATGAACGCCTCGGGCCGCGTAGGCACCGTGCTCGTTGTTAAGCAGCCACCACATGCTGCGATAGCTGCCGCCTTCCAGTGTTGTGTAGCCAGCCTTGGAAAAAGCGTTCTTGCTCCCACCTTCACGAATGTTGGCAACAACCTTTGATGGAAACAGTCGCTGGCCGTTAATCTCGGCTTCATTGAGCATCAGCAAACCGATGCGACCCAGATCTCTCAAACCTGCACTCAGGCCGCCGCCAGCAAACGGCGTCCCCTTGCCGTCTACTGTGATGTAAGCGTCCTGCTCGGCCCCCATCCGACGCCAAATGCGCTCTGCCAGTAATTCGGTTACTTCCAAACCGGACACACGGGAGATTATCCAGCCGAGGGCATCTGTGTTGATCGTTTTGTAGTGGAAAGCATCACCATGATCGCCTTCAGGTTTAACAGTCTGAAGGTATTCAAAGTAACCATCGGGCCCGTCATAGCCTGCAGGCTTTGGCAACGGGTTGGCCGCCCTGGAGTAAATCCATATGTCGGCTTCGGGATCGGAGTAGTCTTCACTGTAGGCAACGCCGGTAGTCATATCCATCACCTGTCGGACAGTTGCTGATCCGAATGCACTGTCGGCAAGCTCTGGAACGATAGAGGAAACCAGCGCACTGTCGTCCAGCTTTCCTTCAACCACGAGTATTTCGGCAAGCAGGCCTGTCATCGACTTGGTCATAGACATAGCACCGTGCTTGCCGTCCTCGTCGAGGCAGCCGAAGTACCGCTCGTAGACAATCTTTCCTTCATGGATGATGAGCATGCCGTCCGTATAGTTTGCTGCCAGCGACTCTTCCCATGTCATCGTTTCGCTGCTGCCCATTGGCTTAAACGTCAGCGCATCGATTGCAACCTCATCAAGGTTGTACGCAAGTGGAACCGGTGCGCCAATTCCACGGCTGACCTGCTCAGTCGGCAAAAGCTCGCGAAAATGGCAAACCGTCCAACGGAGCTTCGGAAAACTGAAAAAATTGGAGTCCGGTTGCGTTACCAATTTGTCTGGTGGTGGTGGAAAACCTTGCATCAAACCCAGGTTTTTCGGATCCGATGCCGCTGCGTCCAGAGTGTCGTTTTTAGCGGCCACGCCGACAGAGATAAACAGGAGAAGCAGTGAGCAACCAAGCTGCGCTATGTGCATTTTCCAGGACACCCCTACGAAAATTCCACGATGGTTTGGAATGAGTTTAGCAGCCCCCTGTAACCATCCCCTAAATTAAGGTCACCGTGTGTGATTATTGCCGCTGCTTTGCGGAGTCCTCTAGAGTGGCAGTGATTGCCGCTCCTTGTTTGACCAATTCCCACAACTGTCGGACTGAACCAGGTTAGCAGTCTGCTGCGCGTTCTTGACGAATGCCCGCCAGTGGTCTGGGATTAGAGCTAGAGAACCAGCCCCCGTCAGGAAGGAGCGTCTCGTTGAACCTTACCCTCACCGCCCCCATCCTCGGTGTTATTGGCTTGATCGCCGCCGGACTACTCTATCGCAAGGTAATTAGCTACCCGACCGGGTCTGAAGCCGCCAACGCCGTCGCCCGGCGCATTCGCACCGGCGCGATGGTGTACCTGCGCCGGCAGTATTCCCTGCTGGCGCTGTTTGCCGCGATGGTGGCGACCGGCCTGTGGTTGTACCTGGGGGCGGCGGCCATGGGTGCGTTTCTGGCCGGTGCACTGAGCTCGGCCCTGGCCGGTCAGATTGGCATGCTGACAGCAACTCAGGCCAATGTGCGCACCGCTACCGCGGCGTCCACCGAGGGCCGCAGGACCGCGCTGTCCATCGCCTTCTTCGGTGGTTCGGTGATGGGCATGGCGGTAGCCTCGCTGGGGCTATTGGGGCTGGGCATTCTGTTCATGCTGCTCTCCGATGCGGGTTTCGAAGTGTACGTGCTCAGCTCGTTCGGCCTCGGCGCTTCCTCCGTGGCCCTGTTTGCCCGGGTCGGTGGCGGCATTTTCACCAAGAGTGCCGACGTCGGTGCCGATCTGGTGGGGAAAATCGAGGCCGGCATCGACGAGGACGACCCCCGCAATCCCGGTGTCATCGCCGACAATGTCGGTGACAACGTCGGTGACGTGGCGGGTATGGGTGCCGACCTGTTTGAGTCGTACTGCAGCGCCATTATCGCTGCCATCGCCATCGCCCTTGCCATGCCGGCTGACGTGTCCGTACTCCTGGGCGGCCGCGATGCTTTGTTGTTCCTACCGCTGGCCCTGGCCGGCGCGGGTCTGGTTGCGTCCCTTATCGCCATCCTGACGGTAGGACTGATGCGCAAGGCGACGCCGGAACAGGCTCTGGCGTCCGGCATGATGCTGGCTACGGTGGTGTTCCTGACCCTGGCCGGCATCGGTATTCTCGCGTTCGGACTGGCCCCGATTCTCTGGACGTCTGTGCTTGGCGGCACCCTCTGCGGCATAGCGGTGGGCGTGATCACCGAGGTGTATACCAAGGGGCCGCCAGTGCGCCTGCTGGCCCGCACCTGCGAAACCGGTGCCGCCCCGGTCATTATCCGGGGCCTCGCCCTCGGCATGGAATCCATGGCCCTGCCGGTGCTGGTCATCGGCGGCGTTATCTACGGCACCACCGAGCTGGCCGGCCTCTACGGTGTTGCGCTGGCCGCCGTCGGTATGCTGGCCACGGCCGGAATCGTCATGGCCATCGATGCCTATGGCCCCATCGCCGACAATGCCGGCGGCATTGCCCAGATGACCGGCATGGGTGAAGAAACCCGCCAGATCACCGACCGCCTTGATGAGGTTGGCAACACCACTGCCGCCATTGGCAAGGGCTACGCCACCGGTGCCGCGGCCCTGGCTGCGCTGGCACTGATGAGCGCCTATGTCGAGACCGTGGTCGATGCTCTCCCCGACTTCAGTCTTCAGCTCACGGATTCCGCCGTCTTGCTGGGGCTCTTTATCGGGGGGCTACTGCCGTTTCTGTTCAGTGCCCAGACCATGAATGCGGTCGGCAGTGCCGCCTCCGAGATGATCCGCGAGATCCGCCGTCAGTTCGACACCATTCCCGGGCTGCGCGAGGGCCGGGCCGAGCCCGACAGCGATCGCTGTACCGACATTGCCACCCGGGCGGCCCTACGCCGGATGCTACTACCGGGCGCCATGGCCTTGCTGACGCCGGTACTGGTGGGCGTGCTGATCGGCCCCGAAGCCCTCGGCGGACTGCTTGCCGGAGCCCTGGTTGCCGGGGTGATCCTGGCGCTGGTGATGGCCAATGCCGGTGGCGCCTGGGACAACGCCAAAAAATATATCGAAGCCGGTCACCACGGCGGCCGGGGTTCGCCCGCTCATGCAGCGTCCATTGTGGGCGATACGGTCGGGGATCCGTTGAAGGATACCGCCGGCCCCTCAATGAATATCCTCATCAAGGTACTGGCGATTGTCAGTCTGCTGATCGCGCCCTTTCTGGGATAATCGGCTAGTGTAGTGCGTCGTTCCGTTTGGAACTTAATTGGCGGTTGGCCCCGGACCACCTTGCTCAGGATGTCACTCGCCTTAGCTGGTTGCCTCTTCCGAGGACAGATTTCGACAGGTTATTACTGGGCTTCAGTACTTATTGGTCAATGGCCGTGTCAGCCAGGAGAAAGCTACCGAACTCATTGTAGGAATACAGCAGCAAAAAATTGCCATTGACGAAGTGTTCCAAATCATTGAACAACTAGTAAAGGCGGATGGGTAGCCTCGTCAGTCTTTCGACCAAGCATGAAAAAAACACAACACCCCCCCCACCAGTTGTACCGTTCCATTCATCGGTGGCGCCTGGCAGATCCCCGAGCGTATGGCGGAGCAGATTGCTGATAACCTGGTTCTCAACAGCCCTGCCCTTGCCGTGGAACAAAGTAGCCAGCACGTGAACGTCATTACCGCAACCAGTCGTAACAAGGCCCGGCACCTGATCATGGCTGTGCCACCGGTTCTGGCCTCAAGGATCCATTATTCCCAACCCCTGCCGAGCAAGCGCGCAGCCCTGCTCCAACGCGTGCCGATGGGCTCTGTTATCAAGATTCACGTTGCCTATGAAAGCCCTTTCTGGCGCAAACGCGGTCTGAAACGGGCATTGCTGGTAGAATTCGGTGCCGTAGATAGACAGTGCGTAGCCACACGCCCACCCGACGTTGCGCATGGGCTCCGGAACACGTGACAGGTCGCCAGAGAACATGCGAACGAAGCCGTCCGATTGCGCCAGGCTGTCAGCGAAGCCCAGTTCGCGAAACAGGTGTTTGCTGTGCGCAACGTATTCCGGGTTTTCGATGGAGGTGGCTTTGACCGGGACATAGTGGCCTGAAAACACTTGTCTCGGCGCGTGGTCGGCCCCGCTAGCTTGTCCCTCGGGATCACAGTTGAGAGTGTCCATGAGCGAATAGTCTGCCATGGTTGCGAGGTGGTCAAGGGCTGCGACACTGGTGGGTGTTTCCCGGGGCTGTCGCTTTAGCATAGGGATTCCTCATGTCTGTCAAATTCAAGGCAAAGGAACAAAGTGGTCTCCCTCGTTCAGCCTATAACATTCAGTATTCAGTATTTTTGGGCGTTGAATGCCAGGATCCCCTCCCACCTGCAAAGCAGATGAATTAGCCGCTGTTCCCGAAACTGTCATCCATAACGTTTTTGAGCTTATACCAATCTCGAAAATAGTTCGTATTCACGACTTTTATTCGATTATGTGCTTTCCTTATTCCTTGCGCTTCTCAAAAGTTAGTTGTCTTGATACCGTGTAGATAGTGTTTCAAATTTTCATTATCCGTTCAGGGTCTTTATGCAAGAAACTATCCGCAATAAAGAGTGCTCGTTTCTTATTGTTGGCGGAGGTATTACTGGTCTCTCACTTGCTCTTGAGCTCGGACGCCACAACACAAAGGTCACTTTGGTTGAGGCTGACGAAAGATTGGGCGGAAATATCCGGTCAGTTAACGAGCGAGGTTGGCACATGGAACTGGGCCCCAATACGTTGATGGCCAAGCCAGCTTTGTATCATCTGTTAAAGTCTCTGGGTCTGACGGACAAAGCTATTTTTCCGCCTTCAGCCAGTCGCAAGCGCTATGTGGTCAAAAATGGCAAGCCCATTGCGTTACCTGGCAGTCTCGGGTCTGCACTTAAAAGTCCCCTCATAGGCATTGAGGGTTGGGGCCATATACTTACCGAACCTTTTCGGAAACCTGCGTCTCACGAAGAATCACTCGCTGATTTCGTTCAAAGGCGGCTCGGCAAGAACATCCTCAACCATTTCGTGGACCCGTTTGTCTCTGGCGTGTACGCCGGTGCTCCGGATCGTCTCTCAGCGAAGGCCGCCTTCCCTCGACTTTATCGATTGGAACAGGCCCATGGGTCATTGCTGCGCGGCGGCATTGCCCAAATGCGCGACGGCAAAAAACAGCGTGCCCAAGACCGACATAACGGCTTTCCCGACGACTGGCGTGGAAAACTGGTCAGTTTTCCAGAAGGACTTTCTACCTTGACCAATAGAATCAGGGATGAATTGGAGAGCCTTCCCAATGTCCACGTCGTAACGGGCAGTAAAGTAGAAAAGATTGATCAAAACAATCATCTGTGGCGCGCTGTTGATCAAAAGGAACATGTTTTTACGGCCCAAAACCTGATTCTGACCACGCCAGCAGGCGTCAGCGGATCGCTTATGGCAGGCACGGACACCCGGCTCAAGTCTGAACTGGAGAGCATTGCCTACCCACCACTGACGGCTGTCGTGCTGGGTTACCCCGAGCAAGCCGTCAAGCATCCGTTAGATGGTTTTGGCATGCTCATTCCGAGCCAGGAAAAAAGGCAAACCCTGGGTGCTCTGTTCTCCTCTACCCTTTTTCCAGATCGCACTCCTGACGGACACGTGCTCTTCACCTGTTTTATAGGTGGTCGTCGGAATCCGGCCGTCAGCAACCAGTCTGATCAGCAATTAGTCAGCATCGTCAACACCGAGTTGAGTGAGCTACTCGGCATAAGTGCCAGCCCGGTATTCACGAAAGTAGCCCGGTGGACTCACGCCATACCGCAGTATGAAATCGGACATCTGGATCGGATATCCAAAATAGATGAGCTTTCCCAAAGTTATTCAGGCCTTCATCTGATGGGAAACTGGCGTGATGGCATCAGTGTTGGCGACTGTATCGATAACGGGCACGCCATGGCCCGCAAACTGTTGGGCCGATGCCAAGAGCGACAAGATTACAAAGGCAAGTCTTGCTAACAGGAGCGCCTCATGTTTTATCGCCTACCGAAAGATGCCAATTCCGATTGGTCCCCCACTTATTTTCTAGCAGCGCTCGGTGCCGGGGGGCTCGCGGTAACCTTTTTCATGTGGCTGATGTTCTGGTTGCCTCATCCTGACGCACCCGTCCCGCTGTTCGAAGATGCCATCGCTGCTTTGAAAAGTGGCGACATGACATCCAGCATTGCTGTAGTCGGTGCCTGGGCCGGCGTAGCCTTTTTCTCTCTCTTGCACATTCAACTTCTGGTCTGGAACCTGCGGCAGTTCAGTCAGTTCCGCAAAACGCCCGCTTATCAGCAGCTTCGCAAAAGTAACTCTGAGACCCAATTGCTTGCCGGGCCATTAACACTAGCGATGTCCATCAATGTCGGCTTTATTCTCGGATTGACCTTCGTGCCGGCGTTATGGTCTGTCGTTGAGTGGTTGTTCCCATTTGCGATGCTGGCATTTGTGCTGGTTGGCGCTTGGGCCTTGGCCCTGTTGCGTGATTTCTGGGGAAGAGTGCTTGTCGGCGGTGGTTTTGATTGTGTAAAGAATAACAACCTCGGTCAGTTGTTGCCCGCCTTTGCCACGGCGATGATCGCTGTAGGCCTGGCGGCACCTGCGGCCATGAGTCAGAACACAGTGACCGTCACGTTCAGTCTCGTGCTGTCCAGCTTTTTTATGGTGACAGCATTCGTCATCGGGGCTATTCAGATTGTTCTGGGGTTCCGTGCCATGCTTGAGCAGGGGGCAGATCCATCTACCGCCCCGACTTTGTGGATCATAGTGCCCATTCTGACCACATTGACCATCACGCTCCTGCGCCAGACTCATGGCTTCCACGCACACTTCGATTCCGGGGCCGGTGGTGTGGCGGTTCTTGGCATGCTCACGTATTTTCTTTGTGCCCAGTTGGTGTTCGGCCTGCTTGGTTGGGTGGTGCTTGCACGGTATGGCTATTTTGCAAGGTTCGTTACGGGAACTGAAAAGTCTTCCGGTGCCTACGCCCTTGTCTGCCCAGGGGTTGGCCTGGTCGTTATGATCCAGTTTTTTATCAATGTCGGGCTTGTAAACTTTGGCGCTCTGGAGCGCTTCAGTGTCGCCTATTGGTGTCTGACGGGTGTCGCCTTGATTCTCCAGTTCACGACTATCTGGCTTGTTTATCGCCTGAACCGGCTGCACTTTAAACAGTGAAGTTTTCGGCGCTGGTTGCCAGCGCCGTCCATAAAGGATTATCTGCCCGGGAAGATCGAGGAGGCCTGTTTTTCGAGGTCAGTTCAAAAGCCGGCGTAACCTTATCAATTCCTGGAAATTTCCATGAGGCCACGGCTGAGGCTGGCCACCTTCTCAAAACCATTCTCTTTGAGAATATTAACCGCCATGGCAGACCGCCGGCCAGAACGACAAAGTGCCACCACAGGCTTATTTTTCGGTACCTCTTCCACTCTCGGTCTCAGCTCATCCAAAGGGATATGCAGATCCACCAGGCCCTCCGTGAACGGGCAATCCTTGATCTCCTCGTCCAGCCTGACATCGAGAACTGTCACCTCATCAAGATGATGCTCAAGCCACTCCTCACCGATTTCAGGAACCCCCGCGTACGTAAGTCGAATATCAGCCCAGTCGGGTTCTGCAGGTAACCTGCCATCCTCGGGACAACCGCTTCGGAGGTTCGCAGGTAAGGCCTCGTCGATTTTCTTGGGGTGAGGAAGTTTCATTGCCTTCATGTACTCCACGAAATCCGTTTCGTTGGCACCGCCTCCAACACGGGCATTGAACGCTTTCTCTTCCCCGATAGAGCTCTGGGTCCGTCCGTGATAGTCATGGGCCGGATAGACCAGGCATGCATCCGGCAAGACAAACAGCTTTGTGGTGATGGACTGAAAGAGTTTGTGAGCACTGCCCTGCTGGAAATCACTTCTTCCGCAGCCCCGAATCAGCAGTGCATCGCCGGTGAATACCATTGATTGATCCGCAAGGACATAGCTCATGCAGCCATCGGTGTGGCCGGGAGTTGAGGTGGCTCTGAGTGTCACACCGGCAACGCCAAATTCCTGACCGTCCTCAAGTGAGACATCCACATGCTCCGCTCTGATGGCGTTTGCCGAGGCAATTTTACAGCCGGTTTTCTGTTTCAGCAGCCATGCAGCGGTAATGTGATCCGCATGGGCGTGGGTATCTGCAACCAAAGCCAGGGTCAAACCCAACTCACCGACGAGGGCCAGATCTCGTTTTGACTGAGAGAACACCGGGTCGATCAGGATTGCCTCTTTCCTGTCTTCATCAGCCAGGAGGTAGGTGAAAGTTGATGAAACACCGTCAAACAGTTGGCGAAATATCATTGGTGATCTCCCTTAAATAATCCTGTTGATTGATTTTTCGATCTTTTAAAAGTATCGATAGCCCTCATCCGGCAACCCGCTAAAAAAATGTGATCCTCACTGTCAAAGAGACGCTTTGCCTTTAACCGATTTCCACTACCATTATAGTGGCCTGCAACAAAGAGGGTGTTTAATTCGCCTCCTCCTGTTGACGTGGAGGAACGATAGATTCAATATATCAGGATGATATAACGTTATTCCTTGAAGGAATTTAGTGCGAGATATATCTTGGTGATGTCAACTGACAACTTAATCTCAAGAAAACATTCCCATGGATACTCAAGCAACTCCTGTCGCTGGCCTTCCGCGCATCAACGAGCCGGCACCAGACTTTAAAGCGCTGACTACTGACGGCGAGAAGTCCCTCAGTGATTACAAGGGCAAATGGCTGGTTCTGTTTTCACACCCGGCAGACTTCACTCCAGTCTGTACCACTGAATTCATTGCCTTCGCAAAAGCTGCCCCGGAATTCGCCAAGATGAATTGTGAGTTGCTGGGCCTGTCCATCGACAGCATCCACTCTCACATTGCCTGGATGCGCAACATCAAGCAGAACTGGGGCGTTGAGATCCCGTTCCCGATTATAGAAGACCTGAAGATGGACGTAGCCAGAGCTTATGGCATGATCCATCCGGGGGCCGGTGATACCTCCGCGGTTCGCGCTACTTTTATCATCGATCCCGAAGGTATTCTGCGCGCCATGGTCTACTACCCGATGAGCAACGGCCGCTCCGTCCCTGAATTCCTGCGTCTGCTGGAAGCCTTGCAGACCAGCGATGAGAATGGCGTGGCTACTCCGGAAGGCTGGAAGAAAGGTGAAAAGGTTATTGTTCCGCCGGCGAAGACTTCTGAAGGCGCTAATGCTCGTGTCGAGTCTGGCGATTATGAGTGCAAAGATTTCTACTTCTGCACGAAGTCACTGTAACTGAACAGAAATCTTCAATTGCTTCATGACAGTAAAGCCGCTACCGCTTTTGCGATAGCGGCTTTTCAACAAATAGACGGGGGTATTTTACGATGAAAACTGCTCATGACATGGTTGAGGCCGCCAAGGTAGACATCCGCGAAGTACCTTTGGATCAATCGGATGACGCCATCAAAAAAGCGGATCTGTTAATTGACGTGCGCGAGGCGGATGAATTCCACGACGGCCACATTCCGGGCGCTGTTAACATTCCCAGAGGTATTCTGGAATTTAAACTGACCAATGATCCGGCCCTTGAAGATCGCGGGCTGAACATGGTCATCTACTGTAAAAACAGTGGGCGCTCTGCCCTCTCGGCCAAGGCCATGAAGGAGATGGGCTATATCCACGTACAGTCCATTGCCGGAGGAATTGAGGCATGGCAGGAAGCTGGCAAGCCAGTGGTCAAACCGGAACTGCCCGATTTCGACTGATCAGCTATTCAATAGCAAGAAGTAGATTCGATCAAGCCGCCTCCGTTCAGGAGGCGGCTACCACCGATCACGAATGTGGCCAGGTTGATCTCGTCTAGTCTGAATACCCAGTATATGGCCAATCTGGCTTCCGGTAATAAGAACGCCCGGCCGAAGGAGATCCAAGACATTCATTGATAAACATGTCGGCTCTGTAGTCCTTGAGCCAGGTCAGAATTGGCAGAAAGCGTGTCAGCTTATCAGACATATCGTGCACTTCCTGATATCAGGCCTGACGTGCTGCCGGCGCTGCCAACCACTCCCGGCCTTTGAGCATGCCGTTCCAGTAAAGCCAGGGTAGTTGTTTAGCTTTTAGAAACCAGGCCATCCGGGTTGCCTTGGTGCCATTGTTGATCCAGGACGGGAAACTTGGCTGCAGTTTGCCTCCGTAACCGAATTCAGCGAGAACGATTCTGCCCCTTTCCACCGTTAGCGGGCAGGATCCGTACCCCAGATAAGCGGCGGTCAGTGGCCTGTCTTCCATTGAGGCAACAAGATTCTGCGCCACAACGGGAGCCTGTTTTCTCACCGCGGCCATGGTCTTTGCATTGGGTGTGCCACTGGCATCCCCCAGCCCGAAGATAGTGGGGTGCCTGACGTGTTGCAGAGTCTCCGGATCGAGATCAATCCAGCCGTCGGTATTGCCCAGTCCGGACTGCGCAATGAAGCCGGGCGGCCGCTGGGTGGGAACAACGTGAAGCATATCGAAGGTCCGGTCCACAGTTTCCTGTTGATCACCGAACTGTTTTACGAAGCGGGCTGTCCTTGTCTTGCCATCAACGGCCACCAGCCGCTCTTCAAAGCATAGATCAATGCCGTACCAGTCAATATATTTCTGCAGCTCCGGTACGTAATCCTCCACTCCGAACAGAACCTTGCCGGCGGAATGGTAAGAGACGTCAATATCGGCAAGCCGGCCCTTGCGTCGCCATTCATCTGCTGCCAGGTACATGGCCTTCTGAGGTGCGCCGGCACACTTTATCGGCATGGGAGGCTGAATGAACAGCGCTTTGCCTTTCTCCAGCTGCTCCACCAGGGACCAGGTGTAGGGTGCAAGATCGTATCGATAGTTGGAGGTCACCCCATTCATGCCGAGGGTCTCACTCAGGCCTTCAACACCTTCCCAGTCCATAACCAGGCCGGGGGCCACGACCAGCCGTCGATAACCAATACAACTGTGGTCAGTGAGCTTTACGACCTGTGCGCGAGGATCAACGCAATCGGCTGTTGCACGATACCAGCGACAGCCATCAGGTATAACAGATTCGGTTTTCCGGCGGGTGCTGCCAGCGGAAAATACACCTCCGCCGACCATGGTCCACCCTGGTTGGTAGTAGTGCAGTTCGCTGGGATCAATGATTGCGATATCCAGGTCCTTCTGGCGCTTCAGGAGACTGGCAGCGGTTGCAACACCGCCGGCGCCTGCTCCAATGATCACAACATCATGAATTATGATGGAGGACTGATATGCGTTTTGGGTAGGTTTCATCTTGGTTTCAACTCCGCATTGCCATGGAACCTCCCTGTCCTTCGAAATCAGTGTTCAAGAGTTACTTTCCAGCATTTCCTGAATTGGTTGGGGGTCGTGGCCAGCCCTGTGGGCGGCCTTCAGTAACAGCGGGATATTGCACTGAGGCTCTCTGGCGCGGGCATGGGCCCACATGTGAACGGCACGGCGACCAGTGCGGCAAAAGCCGAGAATTGGCGATGGCGCCCTTTCCAGTGCCTTGCCGAAAGCATCAATGTCTGCGTCCGAGTACTGACCGGAGGCGACAGGAACAGATATCCATTCCAGGCCGGCTCTGGCGGCAGTCTCCGCATAGGCATCCCCTCCCGCAAAGCCTTCTTCTCCGGGACGCCGGTTACAGATAATTGCACGGAAGCCCTGGTCCCTGATTTCGGGCATGTCTTCCGGAGCTACGGTGTCCGCAACTGCAAACGCAGGTTCAAGGTAATGAATCTTCATTTCACACCTCCTGTCACAAGAGATTGATCGGAACTTTCAGGTAGATCTGTCCGTTTGATTCCGCAGGAGGCATTTCTCCAGCACGCATATTGACCTGTACCGATGGCAGGATCAGCCGTGGCATGTTCAGAGTGGCATCGCGCTCGGTTCTGAGCTTCACAAAGTCTTCTTCTGTCATGCCTTCACGTACATGAATATTGTTGGCGCGCTGCTCAGCAACACTGGTTTCATGCTGAAACTCTTCGCGCCCCGGTGCCTTGTAGTCGTGGCAAAGGAAGACGCGGGTCTGTTCGGGGAGCGCAAGCACTTTCTGAACGGAGCTATACAGTGTGTGAGCATCACCACCCGGAAAATCACACCTTGCCGTACCAGCATCCGGTGCAAACAGTGTGTCTCCTACAAAGGCGGCATCGCCAATAACATAAGTAAGGCAAGCGGGCGTATGGCCGGGAGTATGCAGAACCCGTCCTTCCAGGCTGCCGATCTTGAAGCTGTCACCTTCCTCGAACAGGCGATCAAACTGGCTACCATCACGCGCAAACTCGGTGCCTGCGTTAAAGGCCTTACCGAAGATCTCCTGGACGTCGATGATTTTTTTTCCGATGCCGGTATTGCCCCCGAGCTTCTCGTGCAGATAAGGCGCGGCGGACAGGTGATCAGCATGTACATGGGTTTCCAGGATCCATTCGACGTTCAGGCCATTGTCCTGTACGTATTGAATGATCTCGTCGGCGGAGCGCACATCAGTGCGCCCGGCTGCATAATCGAAATCCAGAACGGAATCGAGAATTGCGCACGCATTACTTTGTGGATCCGTTACTACGTAACTGAAAGTATTGGTCGGTTCATCAAAGAAATGCTTGACCAGGGGCTTTTGCATAGTCGTTCCTCCATTTGGAGCGTCTGTCGTTAGCAGCCTCACTAAACCATACTTTTGGTTCTATGCATAGTCCGAATAGCTATATGTGATGTTATGACGTTAATAGCCAAACTCGATGGCGGGCATTCCGGGAACTGACCTCGAAATCCTGTCAGTTACACGAAATTGGGTTCATACTGGATGTTGAAAGCATTGGCATCACGCAGAGTTATGCCAAAGCACCCGTAACCAGAGGTGGACAGATCCCATGAGTAAAGGCCAGGACAGAAAAAAGGACAGTAAAAAGAAACCGCTTTTAACGCCCAAGGAAAAGAAAAAGGAGAAAAACGCAAAGAAAAACGAGAAAGACGTACTGGGGCATTGATTTAAGGCGCCCCTGCAAAGTTTGGCCCGGGGCGTGACAACGCCTTCTGTTATCCTGGTAATTTCAAATCACGATGAACAGGTAAGATGCGACGCCCCGCCAACGCCAAACAGCTCCGGCGGCTTCAGCCTGTAATAGTTTTTCTCCACGTCCTCCGATTGCTCGGCGTATGGCTGGGTCATGACGTCCTGCAGTTCCCGCAGCAAAGCGTAGTTCCCCGATGCGGCTTGCTGGTACGCTGGCATAAGGAACCACTCTTTCAAGCTGTACTTGGGGTTGAACCTCTTCATCTGGCTGGAAAGATCCTCCTGGGAGCGATGTTGCGTGAGCGATTTCCAGTTAGTCAGCCAGGCTGACCAGCGCCCGTCCAGCCCTTCAGGATCTGCCGCATAGCTCCGGCCCCGGTAGAAACTTTTTCTGAGCGGTTCAATGTCCTCAGGCAACGACGAGAGTTCCCGGAAAAACAGGGTGTAGTCCACAGGCGTTTGCACCATCAGCGTTGCCAGCTCGCTGAACAGGTCAGAGTTGAAGGCGTCGAGCCCGAGTTTGGCCGCCCACATAGTTTCCAACTGCTCCTGCATTACGTTGGGGAACTCACTGTGAATCTCGTCGAGCTGCTGCAGACAGTCCGGATGCGCCGTCAACAACGGTCGTAGCGCTGAACAAAATGAGTAGAAGTTGCGTTCTGCCGCCATTGGCTGGTTGAAGAACGCGAAGTGCTGCCCGCCACCGGTCCAGGGCTGGTACTGTGGATCGAACACTTCACAGAATCCAAAGGGGCCATAGTCAAGCGTGAAACCGCCGGCGGCGCAGTTGTCGCTGTTGAAGTTACCCTGGCAGTAGCCAACACGGATCCAGTTTGCCACAAGGGACGTCAGCCGGCTACAGAACGCGCGTGCCAGCAACACCACTTTTTCTGCGGTTGGCAGTGTCTGGTCGATAACTTCGTCATACTCACGATCGATCAGGTGCAGGACAAGCTTTTCGAGCTCCTCCATCGCCTGCGGGTGTTCATCTTTGCGGGCACGGCGCCCAAAGAGTTCCAACTGCCCTACCCGAATGAACGACGGCGCAACCCGCGTAGAGATGGCCACCGGCTCGGATACGAGCACATCCGGATCGATGGAGCGTGATCCCTGGGAATACCATGGCCGCCTGACTTTGTCGGTTTTCGATACGTACAGACTCAGAGACCGTGACGTTGGTACCCCGAGTGCGTGCATGTGCTCCTGTGCCAGGAACTCCCGAACACTGGAGCGCAGAACGGCACGCCCGTCTGCGCCGCGGCAGTATGGCGTGCGCCCTGCCCCTTTGAGTTGCATTTCCCAGCGCTGACCGTTGATGACAGCCTCCAGAACTGAAATAGCGCGGCCGTCGCCGTAGCCGTTGCCGGTCTGAAACGGACATTGCTGGTAGAATTCGGTGCCGTATATTGACAGTGCGTAGCCGCACGCCCAACCGACCTTGCGCATTGGCGCCGGAACATGAGACAGGTCGCCGGAGAACATACGGACAAAATCGTGCGACTGCGCCAGGCTGTCGGCAAAGCCCAGTTCGCCAAACAGGTTCTGGCTGTGCGCCACGTATTCGGGGTTCTCGATTGGCGTGGGTTTGACGGGAACATAGTGGCCCGAGAAGACCTGCCGCGGCGCGTGGTCGGCTCCATCTGCCCTGCCCCCAGGGTTACAGTTGAGGGTGTCCATGAACGAGTAGTCTGCCAGGGTTGCGAGATCGTCGAGGGTCGCAACATTAGCCTGTGTTTCCCGGGACAGTGGTTTTAGCATAGGGACTCCTCGTGCGTGGGCCTGATCATGGATTGCTGGCAAGCTCCTTCAGTGCGTCCATGGCCTCGTCGATGCGATCGCTGGGCACGAACATGTGGTCGTGATAGAAGCCGGCGATGACGTTCGTGGTGATTCCCCGGTCGGCCAGCAAACTGGTCACAACGGATGTGAGGCCAAGGGCTTCGAGGCTCGAATGTCCCTCGAGCGTAATGCGGCGAAAAACCCGGTAATAGTCCAGGCCCTCATCCTGAGCCTGTTGCAGAGGAATAACCAGGGTAAGACCCTCCAGTTCGGCAATACTGACAATCGGTTTGAGCTTTTCAAGCTCGCCGTACTTTGCGCGGGGCACTGTGCAGTAAACATAGGAGTTCGGGTCAAGCTTTGGGGAGAGTTGCCTGATCAAATCCTGGAGAAACTGTGATCGCTTCATTTTCACCTGTCCTCTGGCCGAATGTCATCGGCTTCTTTTGGGGAATGTCTGACTTATCTCCTGGCCGTGATAAGTTCTGCATCCGATGCATCATCGGCCTGTCATGATATACGTATGGCAGAGTTGTCCGTTTCAGTCTAGTAGCTGTCAGGCCCGAATGCAGGTGATGTCGGTTATACAGGTTTTGTCGGGCTCAAATGAACAAGGGGCCGTTTCCGGCCCCTTGTTAAGTCTGCGGCAAGACAGCAACAGCTTACATGCTTGCAGCAACCTTGTTCAGCTCGTCCATAAGATCATCGTCATCCTTGATCAGATAACCGATTTCCTTGTATTCGGTGACGGAAAGGTCGTTCTCCTCGACGATCCTGGCCATTTCCTCTCTGGCCTCTTCCATCAGTTCGGCAATCCTGTTCTCGTCACCGTCAGCCTCCATCATCTTCTCGGTGTAATCCTTTCGGGCCTCGGTCAACTCCCTGGATGACTTCAGGAAAGCCTCCAGATGGTCGCTTTTCACGTCATCGGCAGAGAGTTCTTCTGCTTTATCAGCCACCTCATCGAGGTACAGGTTATCGTGCTTTTCCGCGAGAGCCGTCGCACTGGCCCCGAACATCAGGCCAGCAGCACACATAAGCGACGCAAAATTCCGAGTATACACGTTCATCTAACCACTCCTTGACCGCTCCAGGCAGTCATGTGAGCCACCATCTCTGTGACTCGTGAATGTACATTTCAATGTGTATATCGTGCCGACGTACAGGGTCAATGAATGTGGATAGATGTTCATTACAGGGAAATGGTTTGTTGTCCCGGAGAATATGCTGCTTGTGAATTACACGATCAGCATGATTGGAAAAGGCCAGTAACGAAATCTTACAATTCGTAAGACGGTAAATAAGTGAAAGCCGATATAGGGGGCATTATGTCGTTAAAACGATTGCCTGCACGCTCAGGAGCCCCTAGAATTCGCGGCATTGAACGCTTCTGACGGCACTCGGAGAGGCGCAAGCGGCAATTTAAAATCTAAGGCATTAGCCCATGGAACAAGCGAATCAAATCAGTGCCGTTGACCCCGAGGAGGTTTCCCTCGATGCCGTTGAGATCGCAGGGCTAATCGTTCCGCTGCTATTTGCAATCATGGCGATTGTTCTGGTGGCACTAGCACCAGATCCTGCACGAACACCCTCAAAAGATTCGAAGACTGCTACCGAGCGCGTTGAGTTGATCGAGCAGATCCAGAGGCGGTAAGAACTCGCGTAATAATTCAGCCCCTCTGAAGACTGTCCTCCAGGGCATTCAGAAAACCTGCCATATCCACCACTTTCTCAGAATCCGGGTCGATGGTCTTGCCCTTGAGATCCGCCGTAACTATGCCCCTGTCGACAGTATTGGTCAGCGCCGCCTTGAGGTTGACCGCGTATTCGGACAGAGGCGCATTGCCCTCCCGCTCCCCCAGGGTTTCCAGGGCATTGGCCAGGGCAAAGATCAGCGCGGAAGGATTAAAATGAGCTTCGCGACCATCACTCTCGAGGTATTTCAGGTACAGGTCGTGGGCCGTGCCATGGGGTGCCTCGAAGAGCATGGTGCCGTCCTTGCTCTCGATAATTGAGCTGGCGGTGGCGAGACTGCCTCCGAGTGCCGCAGAAATGTCCGAGAAGATGTCCCCGTCCAGGTTCTGGGACGGATAAAGTGCGTTTCTCGGCGGGTCAGTAATCATCTTCTTGAGCTGGCTGGAGGGCCGCATGATCATGAATGACGGCGGTGGCGTATGCTCCCGGGCCAGGTCTCTCCTCACTTCGGTAATCACATCGCTGTAGACTTCATCGTATTCCATGTACTCGCGTTTGAGGCCGAAATACACTTCCTTGTCCTTGCGGGACGCATCGCGAAACACCTGCATTACCCAGTCCTTGATCGCTTCGCGGTCATTGGACATAAGCAATACGGGGTCGCCCTTGCGGACACGGCGGGCGTGTTTCTCGTCGCCATCAACAATCACTTTGAGAATACCGTCTTCCTGCGCCGGCATGTTGAAGCTGCCGTACTGGTCGCCACCGCCAGCGCTCATGCGGGAAATGGATACATGGGCCCCTCGGCTCGGAATGCCGAATTCCCGGAGCTGGTTGACCAGTTTATACAGCTTCCGCCCGGTCGTGTTGTCGGGCACGCCCCAGAGCGCGCGCTCTGGCGGATTGGAGACGATGCGCGCGGCCTGGGCATCGATAAGTTCGTAGTAGTAGTTGAGCCCCAGATCCTTGATTTTCTGACGGTAGTCACGTTCGTAGACATCTTCGATCACCGTGCGCATAGCACCGTCATACCCGGGGATAACGGTGTCTTTCAGGCCCAGGTAAATATCCCGTTTTTCGTCGATGGCTCGCTGAAAGAACCGGTGCGCCCAGGCTTTGACGTCCTCGACATCGTTGGTGGCCAACAGCCAGGGATCCCCTTTGCAGATCTCGCGGCGGTGCAGTTCCATCGGGTCTCCGCTGCTGCCCACGAACATCAGCTTGACGACTCCTGTTGCCTCGGAGAGCTGATTGAAGCTGTCCTTGATACCGCCAAACTCCATGGTGTCCACTTCGATATCGCGGCCAACCCAGTCCGGGCGTCTGATATTGAGGTTGCGGAACTGAATGTCCTCCCGGGTGATATTGCCGCTGATGCCCTTGCGGATGGCACCGTTGGGGGATTTGGTGGCCAGGGGGCTCAGATTATCGGGGTCCACCTGGGGGTGTTTGCGAAGCAGATCCTCCAGTTGTTGGCGGTTAACCGTCATGCCAGCATTCTTCACCCCTACCCCATGCCTTTGAAGCGCTTTGATGGCATCGGTTACCGCTTCGCCGTTGGTCAGCAGCCGGTGTTCCGCGGACAGGTCGATTTCCTCAAGCTGGATGTCCAGGCGTGCGGACACAAATTTCTCGAGAATCTGATCGAAAGCCACCTGGGCCATTTCATCGCCGTGAAGGATGACCAAAGGCGAAGTAACATTGATCCTGCTGTCCATAGATCTCTCCGTGTAGTTTGCCAGTTCAGGTCGGTGTTATTGCGCCCTGGACTGATTTATCCCCAACTGCGTGTTGACGGCATCACGAATCTCCCGATACCGATCGGCATTATCGGCTAATATGTCGAGGTCATCCTCGGGGAAAATCTCAGTCTTCTTTTTCCTGGTTTCCTCTTTAGAAAAGATAGACGGAATTAACTGTTCCAGACAGCGCAACATCACCTCAGGCGAAACCGACGCCCCCGGCGATGCTCCCAGCAGAGTGCCATAGGTTTTATCCCTGGAAACGACGATTTCCGTACCCATCTGCAAATCGCCATCTTTGATGATCTGAACCCGTTGGCCGGCTTCAATCGGTTTCCATTCGAACTTCCTGCTTAAGCCCGGAGCAAAGCTCTCGAGCTCTTCAAGCATGCTCTTTTCTCCTTTGAAGGTCTCCGAAACCAGATACTTGACCAGAGGAAAGTGCTCCAGAGCTACATTCAGCAAGCCCGGAATATCATGCAGACGAATCGAACCCAGGTAGTCAAAGAACCCACGGCCTTTTTCCAGAACCGGCTTGAAGGATGCGAAAGGACCAAATAACAGATAGTGCTTACCATCGACTACCCGCAAATCCAGGTGTGGCACGGACATGGGAGGCGCACCTACTTTCGCTTTGCCGTAGGTTTTGGCGCGGTAGTGACCAGCCTGTTCTTCGCTGATGGGCGCCTGCAGAAAACGGCCGCCTACGGGAAAGCCGGCAAATCGACTCCGGAACGGTAGATGGCTCTTCTTCAGAAGTGGAAATGCGCCCCCACCGGCACCTACAAAAAGCACATCCGCCCTATGCTGAACCGGAGTTCCTTTGCTGACTGCCTCAATCAGCCAGCGTCCTGTCGGGCTTTTGTGAACCCGCTTAACGTGAGTGCCATACTCGATTTTTACTCCCAGATCCTTCGTCGCATACTCTGCCATTTGCTCGGTCAAGGCACCAAAGTTTACGTCTGTACCGGTTTCAATGACGGTCGCAGCCATTTTTTCATGGCGTGGGCGCTCCTCCATGGTGTAGGGAATCCAGCTTTTTATCTCATCAAAATCTTCCGAATAACGCATATTTTCGAAAAAGTGATGAGCTGACATTTCCTTGAACCGCAATCGCAACTCTTCAATGGAAGATTCGGATACGATGGTGCAGTGTTTGGTCTGGTTGATGAACGTTCCAGGATCCTTGATGGCGCCCTTTTTGAGCAAGTAAGCCCAGAATTGCTTGGCAATGTTGAACTGGGCATGGATCTTCAGCGCTTTCTCGACTGAGATGACCTCTTCGTCCACCGGGGTATAGTTGAGCTCACAGTTCGCTTCATGGCCCGTACCCGCGTTCCAGAATGCCGAAGAGTTGCCGGCACCTGCACTGTCCAGTCTCTCCAGAATCGTGATATCCAGATCGGGAGCCATCTCTTTTGCCAGGGTGGCAAATGTGGTTCCCATGATCCCTGCACCGATAATGACTACATTCATAAGGTCTGCCCGCCAAGCTGAAACGTCGGATGTTGGTCAGTAATGCTGTCCGGGATAACGGTACCATGCTTCCGGCGTAGTCGGGAAACCTGCCGCCCCTGCCAGACGATCGTTTCGTCTAGGGCTCATGTTCCAGAACATTCTCCACCGGTGTCGGCAACGGCTCCCGCAGGTAGCGGTCGATGAAACGAAGTCCCCGGGGCAAGCTGGAGCGCCAGACGCCCCAGGTATGGCCGCCAGGCAGTACCTGCCTCTCTACCAGCCCCGGTTGGTGAGACTCCAGCGTGTTTTCAAGAGCCAGCGTATGGTCAGAGGCATTCAGGGGATCCCTGTCACCCACTGTCAGGTAAAGAGGAACCGTGTACTGCTGGGAAAAATAATTGTCGAGATAAGCCGTATAGTTACGCCTTGTCCAGAGCTCCCCGTCAAACAAACCATTTTTAAGGAATGACGGGTGGCGCCACGCGGTCGAGTTTGACGGAGGAAGTGGATTGTATATGGCAGGACTGAAGGCCGCGGCCGCAACGAATTTCTCAGGATGCGCCATAACAAAGTTGATTGCGCCATAGCCACCGGCGGAAAGCCCGGCGACTGCACGCCACTCACGGGCCTCCACAACCCGGAACGTATCTTCAACGTGAGGGATAAGCTCCTCCAGAAAAGCAGATCCTGCGTTTTCATTGTGGCCGTCAATCCACCAACTTTTGCTCCCCGGCGTCACAATGATCACCGGTGCAATCTGGCCCTCACGGATCATACGGTCAGCAGTGCGTTTGAGCCTGCCCTTTTTCTGCCAGTCCTGATGCCCCCCGAAAGACCCATGCAACAGGTAGATAACCGGATACCTCTCACGGCTTGTGTCGTAGCCTTCCGGAACGTATACCATGTACGGGTAGGATTTTCCCAGCAGGTCCGACTCGAACCGGCCTTCCGCGACGCTCCCCCCTGCGGCCCGAACGGAGTTCGTCACAAGAATTGTCGTAAGTAGAAGACCGGTGGCTAGATGACGTATCATTCAATTCGTCTCCAACGTCTGGTGTCCAACATAATCATTCAAACCGCAGCTACGCCCCTGAGTGCGGACTGGATCTGAAGCCCTCAGGCCAGGAGCCACTCAGAGATCCCGGGTAAACGTTGTACCGAGAGGAGCGCATGAAGCAAATCAAGGAAATCTACTGGCTGCGGTTCTACGGTTGTCTGGCGGTGTTCACTTTCCATCTCATAGACCGGATTGAACGCAACTACCTCGAGCACGTGGTGCTTGACCTGGCCTACATACCCACTGTTGTTGGTACGCCAATCTTTATCTTCATCTCGATTTTCCTGTTTTCAGCCCGCTACGGCGAAGATATTCCGCATCACTTCCTGGCCAGACGTTTCAAGTACCTGATGGTTCCGTATCTTGTGTACGGTTTAATCTATTCATTGGCGGAGTATGTTCGTCTCTGGTTGTCAGACGATCCCGTAGCATTAATACCACACCTGACCGAATACCTGCTCTTTGCCGGCTGGCATGGCTACTTTCTTGTGGTTGCCATGCAGTTCTACATTCTGTTCTGGTGCTACAACCAGTTCCGGGCCTGGCGCTGGTTTCCACCTGGCCCGTGCCTGGTTGCCGCATC
>JBHEPI010000205.1:0-5759 GCA_046260345.1 Marinobacter sp.
GGCGAACCGGTTTCGGCAGGCGAGCGCCATAACCGAACCAGCGCACCTTTTCCAGAAACCAGCAGGTGGTGAGGCCGGCGGCCAGTACCGGCAGGCTCACCGGTGCCATGTGCAGGAAGAAACTGGCGAAATCCCAGCCTAAGCTCTGTCATGAAGTAGATGGCCGCCACCATGAACATCAGCAGCAGAATGACCGGGAAGTTCACCAGCACTTCGTGATACACCGCATCCGCTGTGGTCATGCCCACCAGCAGCGCCTCAATGGCCAGCAAGCCGCCCGGCAGCAGGGGATAACACTTCAGCGCCATGGCAAGGGTAAAGATAAACTGGCCAACCAGAACCCATCCGGCCACGGCCGGCCCCAGGGTCCAGACAATCAGCGGGTTGGCAATCAGGAAAAGAATAATGACCTGTTTGTACCAGGCAGGTGCATTACCCAGGAAGTTGTGGGTAAAGCCGGATAAAACGGTTGTGGGCATTGCAGGAATCTTCTGAGTTAACGGACGAGCGACAGTATATTACAATCGCCGGTATGTTCCTTGATAAATCCCTACCCGGTAATCCATCGAAGGTACCGGGTGGATGATTATTTGGTACTACGACGTCTTCTCAACCGCATCTGACAGCATCTCTGCCGTAATCGCAGACAGTGTCCAGCCAAGATGGCCATGCCCGGTATTGTAAAACACCGTTGGCAGTCGCCCAGGGCCGACGCGCGGCATCATGTTGGGCAGCATCGGGCGAAGCCCTGCCCAGGGCACAACGCGGCGGGTACAAACCCCTGGGAAACATTGCTCTACCCAGCGGGTGAGCGGCCGAATCCGGTCATCCCGGATATCCCGATTAAACCCACTGAATTCTGCAGTGCCCGCAACACGGAAACGGTCGTCGCCCAACCGGCTGGTCACGATTTTGGTGGCGTCATCCAGCAGGCTGACGGTCGGTGCAGCCTCCTGAGAGGCCTGATCGTCCAGTTCAACGGTAATGGAATAACCTTTGACCGGGTAGATGTTAACGCGGTCTCCCAGTTTCGCCGCCAGCTCACGGCTGCCCACGCCGGCACAGATCACCACACCATCAAAAGTGTCACGGGTTTGCTCCTCGCCATCAAGCGAGGTTACCCAGGCATTGGACTGATCCGCACTCAGTTCGGTCACCGAGTGGCCGTAGCAGGTCTTTACCCCAAGGCGCTGAATGGCATCCGCCAGGCCATTGGTGAACTTGTGGATATCACCGGTTGAATCGCTGTCTGTGAAAAAGCCGCCGTAATAGCTGCCAGCCAGGGTGGGTTCGATATCACGCATTTCAGCAGGGGTGACTGCCCTCCGCTCAAGGCCTCCCGCAGCGAGCAGTTTCGATACGTTCGCAGCGTGGTCGAAGCCGGCCTTGTCACGGTAGATATGGAGGATGCCCTGTTTTTTCAGATCGAAGTCGATGCCCTCTTCCTTCGCCCACGCAAACAGATAGTCACGGGCAGCAATCGCCAGACGGGCCGTTTCCGTCGTGTTCTTTTCGTATTGGGGTATGGCGGCAATAAACTGGGCAAACCAGCTCAGTTTGTGCCAGGAAGGCCTGGGATTGACAAGCAGCGGTGCATCACTGCGGAACATCCATTTCAGGCCTTTGATAATGGTCTGCCAGTTATTCCAGACCTCGGCGTTAGAAGCCGACAACTGACCACCGTTAGCGAAGGAGGTTTCCATCGCCGCATAACGGTGCTTTTCGTAAACGGTGACATCAAGGCCACGCTTGGCCAGTGAGTAGGCGGTGGTGATACCGGTGATGCCACCACCAATAACTGCAATACGCTTCATAACGATCTCCAGAGGCGTCAGAGGTTTCCTCTCTACACACACTGGTAGAGAGCACCCCTTCCGTCACTGGACCTGAGAGATTCACGCACCGTTGTATAGAAAACGGCCGCTTGCTCCTTCGGTGTGCCAACAGACGCAATCGTCGGCAACTCTTCGGAAAGTCTTCACGCCAGCGGTCCTTTTGCCTGAGAGTTTCCGGGGCAGTTGCTCCTTCGGCGCCGAGTATCCCTTTACGAGACTCGATCTCTCCCGCTTGAACGTTGATTATACAATCGATCGTATTAGTCTGCTTGGCAGCATAGCAAATGGCAAATGTTACGCCAGGCCTAAAGCAGACCTTGGCGGGTTACTTTGCTATTCCACAGTCACACTCTTAGCGAGGTTCCGGGGCTGGTCTACATCGGTGCCTTTCAATACGGCCACATGGTAAGAGAGCAGCTGCAACGGCACAGTATAGACAATCGGGGATGTAATCGGATGGACCGATGGCAGCGACATCACGTGAATACCCTCCTGACCCCTCACATTGGCCGCCTGGTCTGCAAACACAAACAGCTCGCCACCCCTGGCCCGCACTTCCTCCAGATTGGACTTCAGTTTTTCCAGCAAGTCGTTATTCGGTGCCACCGTGACCACTGGCATATCTCCGTCCACCAGAGCCAGCGGGCCGTGCTTGAGCTCACCGGCAGGATAGGCTTCAGCATGAATATAGGAAATTTCCTTGAGCTTCAGCGCGCCCTCGAGTGCGACCGGGAACATGGCGCCCCGACCGAGGAACAGACTGTGGAATTTGTCCATGAATGATTTCGACAGCTCCACGATCTCGCCATCCAGTGCCAGCACCTGTTCCACCTGCCCGGGGATCAGACGAATAGCTTCAACGATTTCTGCCTCCCGCTCTTCCTCAAGGCCGTTGTGACGAGCCAGCGCCAGGGTGAAAATCAGCAGCGCGGTTAACTGGGTGGTGAACGCCTTGGTGGAAGCAACACCGATTTCGGGGCCGGCCTGGGTCATGATCACCAGATCGGATTCCCGCACCAGGGAACTGCCCGGCACGTTGCAGATGGCCATGGCCGCGCGGAAGCCAGCTTTCTTGGCCTGGCGCAGAGCCGCCAGGGTATCAGCGGTTTCTCCGGACTGGGATATGCACAGGAACAGGGTGTCCGGCTGAATAACGTGTTTGCGATAGCGGAACTCTGAGGCCACTTCCACGGAACAGGGCACGCCTGCCAGGTCTTCGATCCAGTAGCGCGCTACCATGCCGGCGTGGTAGCTGGTGCCACAGGCAATGATCTGAACATGGCGTACATTTTCCAGCAGGTTACCGGCCTGGGTACCCAGGGCCTGTTCCAGCACACGGGTATTGGTTACCCGGCCTTCAGTGGTAGCACGAATCACCTTCGGCTGCTCGTGAATTTCCTTCAGCATGAAGTGACGGTATTCGCCCTTTTCGGCGGCGTCCGAGCTGTGTTCGAAACGGGTGATCGCGCGTTCGACCGGTTGTTTGTCACGGTCATGTATCTCGATACGGTCGCGGTGGATATCGGCGATATCGCCCTCTTCCAGGAACATGAAGCGGTCGGTGACGGGCAACAGTGCCAGCTGGTCAGAAGCAATGAAATTCTCGCCAATACCCACACCCACTACCAGTGGGCTGCCTTCACGACAAACCACCATGTGCTCCGGCTCATCGGCGTGAATCACGGCCAGCGCATAAGCACCGCGCAGCCGCTCGATAGCGGTACTCACCGCCTGGTAAAGGCTGTCGCTCTGACGGTACTGTTTTTCGATCAGGTGGGCGACAACTTCGGTATCGGTCTGGGAGGTGAATTCGAAGCCCTCGGCTTTCAGCTCGTCTCGCAATTCCTGGTAGTTTTCGATAATACCGTTGTGGACGATGGCCAGGCGCTCGCCAGACATGTGGGGGTGAGCATTGATCTGTGAGGGTTCACCATGAGTTGCCCACCGGGTATGAGCAATACCGGCAGTGCCTTCCAGGCCACCGCCGCTGATCACATCAGCCAGCGCTGCGACCTTGCCCACTTCCCGTGCCCGGTTAATGGCGTGGTTGCTGTCGATCACGGCCATACCGGCGGAATCATAACCCCGGTACTCCAGGCGGCGCAGTCCCTCCAGCAAAATGCCCTGAACGTCCCTTTCCGATACTGCACCTACAATTCCACACATAAACCAGTCACCTGTTCCGAATGTACCAAAGCCTTTCGTGGCTTCTGAGTCAGTCTTTTTTAACCGGGCGTTCCCAGTTGTTGATATTGCGCTGGCGCCCGCGGGCCACGGCCAGTTCGCCGGCTTCCACATTACGGGTAATGGTGGAGCCTGCACCAATAGTGACGTTGTCTGCCAGCGAGACCGGCGCCACCAGCGAGGTATTGGAGCCCACAAAAACACCGTCGCCCAACACCGTCCTGTACTTGTTCACCCCATCATAATTGCAGGTGATGGTTCCTGCACCCACATTCACATTACGCCCAAGTGTGGCATCCCCCACGTAACTGAGGTGATTGATCTTGCTGCCCTCACCGACTTCCGCCTTCTTGGTTTCCACAAAGTTGCCGACCTTGGTGTGGTCAGCCAACCTGGTGCCGGGACGCAGCCTCGCAAACGGGCCGATCTGGGCATCACTGCCGATTTCCGCACCATCAATTACAGAATTGGCTTCGATCCGTGCTCCGGCGCCAATGGTGGCGTCACGGATAACACAGTTAGGGCCGATGCTGACGCCGCTGGCCAGGGAAACGTCGCCTTCAAAGACCACGTTGACGTCGATCAGGACATCCTCACCCACGGCCAGCTTGCCCCGCACATCCACCCTGGAGGGATCTGCCAGCGTAGCGCCCTGGGTCATCAGGCGGTTGGCCTCCTGACGCTGGTACCACCGTTCCAGTTCTGCCAGCTGCAGGCGGTTATTCACCCCCTGGACCTCGTATTCGTTGGCCGGCTGGGCCACGGAAATAGCCACACCATTGTCCGCTGCCATGGCAATAATATCGGTGAGGTAATATTCCCCCTGGGCATTGCTGTTTGACAGCCGCGGCAACCAGTCCTTGAGATGTCGGGCCGAGACGGCAAGAATGCCGGTGTTCACCTCTTTAACCGATTTTTGCTCATCGGTAGCGTCTTTCTGTTCCACGATCGCAGTGACCTTGCCCGACTCATCGCGAAGAATGCGGCCATAACCATCCGGATTATCCAGTGTCACCGTCAACAAACCCAGTGAGTCCTCACTGACCTGGGCAACGAGCGCTTCCAGGGTATCCGGGCGGGTCAAAGGTACATCGCCATAGAGAATCAGAACCCGGGCATCGTCCGGCAGGGCCGGCAGCGCCTGGGCCACGGCATGTCCTGTGCCCAGTTGTTGTTCCTGTAACGCCCATTGCACGTCCGGAGCCGGGGTAACCGCTTTGACATCATCGGCACCATGGCCGATAACACCATGAATGCCGGCCGCGCCCAGTTTCCGGGCGGTGTCCATCACATGATGAAGCATGGGTTTGCCGGCAATGCGGTGCAGCACTTTGGGCAGGGCGGATTTCATGCGGGAGCCCTGGCCGGCGGCCAGAATAACAACGTGCAGGGATGTCATAGGTGTACCACGCTCCGGACTGGTGGCGAGTTTCGATGTATTGAACAAAAAAAGCCGCGTCCCTGGCAAATGACACTGCGGAAATATTCCGGCGGGTCATCCGTTTCAGGATGCGGCTCTTGTCAGGCGAATAACTGCTGTGCGCAGGCCCGGGACTAACCGGACACTAGCGAACGTTTTTGCGCAGCTTCTGAATAGTGCGCAGCTGGGCGGCAGCTTCTGCCAGCTCGGCTGCGGCACGGGAGTATTCGAACTCGCCTGTCTTGTTTGCCAGTGCCTTTTCAGCTTCTTTCTGGGCTTCCAGTGCCGCGGCTTCGTCCACATCCTTGGCGCGGATAGCC
>JBHEPI010000010.1:0-49741 GCA_046260345.1 Marinobacter sp.
ATCAGCCTGACCAGTGCCGGCCAGTCACGCTTTGCCAGACTGTTCGCGGGTGACTCGGGCCTGGACCCCTATACGCGCGAGGTGTCGGATGTCTACCAGGATGTGTTCGGGGAAGGCTCGTTCATCGGTAAAGGCATCTACGATGTCGATGCGTTTCGTAAGGCCGTTGACGGCCGCTTTCCAGAGAATCTCATCCTCAGTCACGACCTGCTGGAAAGCGGCTATGCCCGTTCAGCCCTGGTGACCGATGTCGACCTAATCGAGGAGCAACCGGCCAGTATCGCTACCGAGTCCAGCCGGCGCCACCGCTGGATACGCGGCGATTGGCAGCTTGTCGGCTGGCTGCTCCCGCGCGTACCGGGGCCGCCCGGCGCAAATGGCGCCAGCTCGAAGCGACAGGCGAATCCGCTGTCGGCGCTGTCGCTGTGGAAGATTTTTGACAACCTGAGACGCAGCCTGGTGGCGCCAGCAATGCTTGCCCTGCTGGTGGGGGGATGGCTTGTTGGCCCGAGCCCCGTTTGGATATGGACCCTGCTGGTCGTCGCGGTGGTGTTCCTGCCCCCCTTGCTGTCCAACCTGATCGAGCTGGTTCGCAAGCCTGAAGAATGTGACTGGCTGGTACACCTGAACCTGACCGGAAGATCCGCCGGCCGTCCGATCGCTCTTGCTCTCCTGACCCTGGCCTTTTTGCCCTATGACACACGGATTGTCCTGGGGGCGATCTGGCGCTCGGGCGCACGCATGCCATTCACTCGCCGGGGCTTGTTGATGTGGCAACTGCCCGGCTACACAGGCCGCAACGCCTGCCGGTCCCTGGCTGATTTTATCCGGGAGATGTGGGTTTCGCCGGCTCTTTCGGTGTTGGTGGGGGTGGCTCTGGTCATAGCGGGGAGTACATTGGTGGCTTGGCTCGTCGCAGGCCCCATCCTGCTGCTGTGGCTGGTGTCGCCCGTCGTCGGCTGGTGGATCAGCCAGCCGCTGGTCGCCCCCAGCCCCGGCCTGAGCGTCGAGCAACAGGTTTTCCTGCGCGCTGCAGCCCGCCGTACCTGGCGCTACTTCGCCGACTTCGTTGGCCCTGATGATAACTGGCTGCCGCCCGACAACTTCCAGGACTATCCTGCGCCGGCTATCGCCTCGCGTACCTCACCTACCAACATTGGCATGTCGCTGCTGGCAGACCTGGCCGCAGTGGACTTCGGTTATCTCACGGTAGGGGGTTGTCTGCAACGCATCGACAATACACTCACCGCGATGGAAAGGCTGGAACGCTACCGCGGCCATTTTTACAACTGGTACGATACCCGAACGCTGCAACCGCTCCACCCGCGATACGTCTCTTCGGTCGACAGTGGCAACCTTGCCGGCAGCCTTCTCACCCTGCAGGCGGGGCTGGCCGAGCTGAAAAATCAGCCGATGCTAGCGTTCAGCTCGTTGCAGGGCCTGCAGGACACCCTGCAGGTACTGGCCGACCAGTTGCCTGCCTCACCGGCCCCCGAACTGGCGGAACACATCCGAGTCATGCAGCGCAACCTGCAGGACCTCATGCTGAAAATTCACCAGCTAACGCTGGCTGACGCCGTCAGCGCGCTGGACCAGATTCTACGCACCGAAAAAGCGCTGTTTACATGGCTGCCGGTGGATGTCGACATTGATGGCGAGCTGGTTTACTGGGCGCGGGCATTCGACCAGCAATTCCGTGCGCTTCGCGATGAACTCGGAAGTCTGGTGCCCGAGTCGTGGCAGGGCGATGGGCTCCCGACCCGGAGGAAGCTGGCCGCCTCGAATGGCCGCACCGACGGAGCAGGCGCGCAGGCGCAGCTCGACCTCATCGATGAACTGATCCATCGTTGCGGCGTGCTGGCAGAGATGGATTTCGAATTTCTCTACGATGCCGGTCGTGGCCTCCTGACCATCGGCTACGATGTCAGTGAACGCCGACGCGATCCTGCCTGCTACGACCTCCTGGCTTCGGAGGCGCGCCTGGCCAGTTTCCTGCTTATCGCGCAGGGACAAGTGCCGCAGAAGCACTGGTTCACGCTCGGCCGCCTGCTGACCAGCCATGGTGGTGACATCAGCCTGATTTCGTGGAGTGGCTCGATGTTCGAATACCTGATGCCTCAGCTGATAATGCCCAGCTACCCGAGGACCCTGCTGGAGCAGACCTGCAAGGCCGCCGTGTCGCGTCAGATCGAATACGGACGTCAACGCGCGGTGCCCTGGGGGATTTCCGAATCTTGCTACAACGCCACCGATTACGATCAGGTCTACCAGTACCGGGCCTTCGGCGTGCCTGGCCTCGGCCTCAAGCGCGGGCTGAGCGATGACATTGTGATCGCACCTTATGCCAGCGCGCTGGCGCTGACGGTGATGCCGCGGGAAGCCTGCCGCAATCTGCAGGCTCTGGCCGGTCAGGATTTCCTCGGTGCCTACGGCTTCTACGAGGCTATCGACTACACCCCCTCGCGTGTGCCGCGGGGCAAGCCATACGCCATCGTGAAGACTTTCATGGCACACCACCAGGGCATGAGCCTGCTGGCCTTTGCCCATGTCCTGCTCAACCAGCCAATGCAGCGCCGCTTCATGTCCGACCCGCTTGCGCGGGCAACCGCACTGCTGCTCCAGGAGCGAGTACCAAAGCGCGGCGACACCCTGCATCCGCATGCGGCCGAAGCCATAGCCGCCGCCCGCCCGCCCAGTGCTGAGGCTGGTGCAACCATGCGTGTGTTTACCGACACCGAAACGCGACTCCCGGAAGTTCACCTGCTATCGAACGGCCGCTATCACGTCATGGCAACCCACGCCGGCGGCAGCACCAGCCGTTGGCGCGACCTGGCCGTCACCCGCTGGCGTGAGGACGCTACCTCCGATTGTTGGGGCACCTTCATTTACCTGCGTGACCGCGACAATGGGAAGTACTGGTCGACGGCGCACCAGCCGACCCTGCGCCCGGCGGATCACTACGAAGCGATTTTTGTTCAGGGGCGGGCCGAGTACCGGCGGCGCGACCACGCGATCGAAGCGCACACCGAGCTCAGCGTGTCACCGGAAGACGACGTTGAGATCCGTCGCGTCAAGCTCACTAACCAGTCGTCCCGCACCCGCCACATTGAAGTCACAAGCTTCGCGGAGGTGGTGCTGGCGCCACTGAACGCGGACCTGGCACATCGCTCGTTCAGCAATCTGTTCGTTCAGACTGAAATCCTGCCCGGTCAGCGGGCAATTCTCTGCACCCGACGACCCCGTACTCCAGGCGAACAGGTGCCCTGGATGTTTCACCTGCTGGCCGTGCCGGGCTCGGTCGCCGACGAGCCATCCTGTGAGACCGACCGGGCGCGCTTCATTGGGCGCGGCCGAACCACGGCCAACCCGATAGTTATGGACAGCAAAAACCACCCGTCAATTTTGTCGAACACCCAGGGGGCAGTGCTTGACCCCTGTGTCGCAATCCGCAGCACGCTGACCCTGGCTCCTGATGAGTCAGCGAGAGTGCAGATCATTTCCGGGGTCGCGGACACGCGCGAGGCCGCACTGACCCTGCTTGAGAAATACTGCGACCGCCATTTTGTCGAGCGCGCTTTCGAGATGGCCTGGTTCCAGAGTCAGGAGGTGCTGCGGCACCTTAATGTCACCGAGGCCGACGCCCAGAAATTTGGCCGCCTGGCCAACTCTGTCATTTACGGCAATGCCCTGCGCCGTGCGGCGCCCGACATCATCGCCCGCAACCAGCTGGGGCAGCCCGGGTTGTGGCGTTTTGCAATTTCCGGTGATTTGCCCATCGTCCTGTTGTTCATTGGCGATCTCAACCGCATTGATCTGGTCAAGCAGGTGGTGCAGGCGCACGCCTATTGGCGCATGAAGGGCCTGGCCGCCGACCTGGTGATCGTCAACGAGGGATTTTCCGGCTATCGGGCGGAGCTGCAGGACCTGATCATGGGGCTGATCAATGCGGGGCCCGAAGCGCAGGTCATCGATAAACCGGGCGGCGTCTTCGTGCGGCGTGCCGAAGAGCTTTCCGAGGACGAACGCGTGCTGCTGCAGACCGTTGCCCGCATCGTCTTCAGCGACACCGCCGAAACCCTGATTGAGCAGGTGGATCGACGCATGTCGCCAGAGCGGCCATCAGACCTGTTCAAGCCTTCGCAGGAGGCCAGCACCGAAACGGTTTATCCCCTGGAACCGCGCGAGCGCGTTTTCAGCAATGGCCTTGGCGGCTTCACACCCGACGGCCACGAATACGTCATCACTCTCGAGCCCGGGCAGACCACGCCGGCGCCCTGGGCCAACGTCATTGCCAGCCCGCACATTGGCACGGTCGTCAGTGAGAGCGGCAGCGCCTATACCTGGGTGGAAAACGCACACGAATTCCGCCTGACTCCCTGGCACAATGATCCGATCTCCGACAGCAGCGGCGAGGCGTTCTATATCCGCGACGAAGAAACCGGCGCGTTCTGGTCGCCGACACCGCTGCCCGCCCGCGGCCGTTCCGGCTACGTGTGCCGGCATGGCTTCGGTTACAGCGTATTTGAGCACTTTGAGGCCGGCATCGCGTCGCAACTGAGTACCTACGTCGCTATGGACGCACCAGTCAAGCTCCTGGTGGTCAAGCTGTGCAACCAGTCGAAGCGTGCGCGCAGCGTGTCCCTCACCGGTTACTGGGAGCTAGTGCTCGGCGAGTGGCGGCACGGCAACCTGATGCACATTGTTACCGAGACTGATCTTCATACGGGCGCGCTGTTCGCCCGCAATGCCTACGGTCACGAATGTCACAACCGGGTAGTGTTCGCACAGACCAGTGAGCGCGAGCGGTCGATTAGCGGCAACCGCACCGAGTTCATTGGCCGCAACGGTACACTCGCCAATCCGGCGGCAATGCGCCGCAAGGGTTTGTCGGGCAGGACCGGGGCCGGCCTCGATCCATGCGCCGCGATCCAGGCCCGAGTCGAACTGGAAGCAGGTCAGGAACATGAAATTGTCTTCGTCTTCGGGGCGGCTGCTAACGCCGACGAGGCCCGGCATCTCGTCCAGCAATACGGCGGTCAGGCGGGTGCGCGGCAGGCGCTGGAAGCAGTCTGGGAGCACTGGAACCACACCCTGGGAGTTGTCAACGTGGATACGCCGGACCCCGCGCTGAACGTATTGGCCAACGGCTGGCTGGTATACCAGACTCTGTCATGCAGGCTCTGGGGACGCAGCGGCTACTACCAGTCGGGTGGCGCTTTCGGTTTCCGCGACCAGCTGCAGGACACCATGGCACTGATCCACGCAACGCCATGGATCGCCCGCGAGCAACTGCTCCTGCACGCCAGTCGCCAGTTCCTCAAAGGCGACGTGCAGCACTGGTGGCACCCACCCAACGGACAGGGCGTACGAACCCATTTTGCTGATGACTACTTGTGGTTACCCTATGCCACCTGCCGCTATGTGCGGGCGACTGGCGATACCGGTGTGCTCGACGAGTCCATCCACTTCCTGGAAGGGCGAGAACTGTATGCAGAGGAGGAGGCCTACTACGACCAGCCGCAACGTTCATCTGAAGCGGCCAGCCTGTACGAGCACTGCGTGCGTGCGCTCAAGTACGGCCTGAGCTTCGGCCCCCATCATCTGCCGCTGATGGGCTGTGGCGACTGGAACGACGGCATGAATCTTGTCGGCAAGGACGGCCGTGGTGAGAGCGTGTGGCTGGCCTGGTTCCTGGTCGAAAATCTCGAGTTGTTTGCCGGCCTGGCCTGCGACCGGAATGATCAGATTTTTGCCGAGTTATGCAACACCCAGGCGACACAACTGCGGAGCAATATCGAAGCCGATGCCTGGGATGGCGCCTGGTATCGGCGCGCCTGGTTCGACAACGGCACTCCGTTGGGTTCGTCCGGTAACGAGGAATGCCAGATTGATTCTATCAGCCAGAGCTGGGCGGTCATCTCCAGGGGTGGTGACAGGCTTCGGGCCCGACAGGCGATGATGGCGGTCGACCAGCGCCTGGTGCGGCGCGACAAACAGATCATCCAGCTGCTCGACCCGCCCTTCGACAAATCAGACCTGGAGCCCGGCTACATCAAGGGCTATATCCCCGGTGTGCGCGAGAATGGCGGCCAATACACCCATGCCGCGATCTGGACCACGATGGCATTTGCCATGCTGGGCGATGCCAAACGCGCGTGGGAATTTTACGCCATGCTCAACCCTGTCAACCACGGCAGCACTCCTGAATCCATTGAACGTTACAAGGTCGAGCCCTACGTCATGTGCGCGGACATCTATGGCGTGTCGCCACACACTGGCCGCGGTGGCTGGACCTGGTACACCGGGGCGGCAGGCTGGATGTACCGGCTGACGGTGGAAACCCTGCTGGGTCTGCAACTGGAAGTGGACCATCTGCGCATTGCGCCCTGCATCCCTGCCGATTGGGAGGGCTATAAGATCCACTACCGCTACAGAGACAGCGTCTACCACATCACCGTCACATGCATGGGTGAATCATCGGGGCAGGTAAACCGCGTGACGGTAGACGGTACCGAGCAACCCGACGCGCGCATTCCGCTGATCGACGACCACCATGAGCACTTTGTTGATGTGCACCTGGGCTGAGGGCGCCTCAAGCCAATGTTCAGTCAGCGATAGTTTGCTGCTTACCATCCTCTATCTTCTCATCCACCCGGCGGGTTTCCGCCTGGTCGGTATCGGGTTCTTCCTGCTGGGCTTGCGCGCCCGGCTCCAGGCTGAGTTCAATGAAAATGGGAAAATGGTCCGATCCCCAGGCAGGCCCTCTCGCCATATGGAGGAGCTTGAAGTGATCAGAGTGGAAGACGTGATCGAGCGGCCAGCGCAGTAGCGGGTTCATCGCGTGGTATGTGTTGTACATACCACGCCCGACGCGCGGGTCGAGCAGGCCACTGGTTTTCTGAAACAGGCTCGTGGTGCGGGACCACGCGACATCGTTGAAATCCCCGGCAACGATGGTTGGCTTATCCCGGTTCTCCGCCTCCCGGCCCACGATCAGCAGTTCCGCATCCCGTTCTGTTGTCTCGGTTGCATACTTGGGGTTGGGTGGATCGGGGTGAACAAAGTGCATAAAAACACGCTCACCGGACGGCAACACCACCTGCACATGCATCGATGGAATCTTGTCTTTGAGAATAAACCGGATCTCGGGATCGATCATCTCCAGCCGACTGTACAGAAGCATACCATAGGTGTTGTCGAGCGGATGTTTGAGCGTATACGAATAGGTTTCTTCCAGTGGTCTGAGCGCTTTCTCCCACCAATTATCTGTCTCCACGGTGAGAACGACGTCCGGATCATACTCCCGCACGATATCCAGAAAGGCCTCGGACTCCCGGTTTTCTATCAGCACGTTTGCGACGAGCAACCTCAGACTGGCGTCGCCCGAACGGGATTCAGCTGTCAGTACCTGCTTGGGCATCAGCACTGTGTAGGGAAACATCTTTACACCCTGATAGCCCACGGCCAGCACCAATAACCCCAGCACAACGGAGTCGTAAAGGCGATGGGAGTCCAGGTAACAGAGGTAGAGGCCAAGGATGACAATGCCGACCACAACAATCTGTGCCCTTGGAAAATCCAGAACACGAATCCACCATTGATCGACGCGTAGAAACGGGAGGGCCGTCGCAATCACGACCAGCTGTGCCAGTACCAACAGAACCGTTTTCATGGCATCTCAAAGGGCTTCCCGCGCCAGCCAAGCCGTTCTTGCGCTCGGCCGGCCACTCCCTCAGCGTACAGAACTGCCCCGGATAAGCCTCAGTATCGCAAGCAGGATAACTGCGCCGATCAGCGACACAACGAAGCTCATCACGCTGAAACCCTCGTTGATGGAGCCCGCGCCCACCATTGGCCCGATCAGCCATCCGCCGATAAGTGCGCCGACAATGCCAACCACGATGTTAAGGATAATGCCCTGCTGTCCGTCCGTGCCCATGATCATGCTTGCAACCCAGCCAACCAGGCCGCCCATGACCAACCATATAATAATGCTCATAATGCCTTCCTCCAGATAAACCCGATGCTGGGCTGCTTCGTGAGCTGAACCCACTGCCGCAGTCGCCCATAGAGATGGCAGGGGCACGTGCCCCTGCCGATTAATCAATCCACCCAGATAGTTGTGGGGGGACCTGGTTTTCAATCGTCCAGATTTTCATAACTTGGTGCAGCGTTCAGGTCATCACGAGTCATGTTGACCCGCAGTTCCAGATCGTCAGATTCTGCAGAATCGCGTGACATGGTTAAATCATCCCAGCCAATGGCGACGTCTTTTTCAGCCATGCCCAGGAATCCACCGACACCAACAACAACCGCTGCGACCTGCCCGTCCTTGTCAATGATCAGGTCCGTAACCGAACCCACATCCTCGTCATCATTGGTTTTGATCTCGGCACTGATCAATTCGCTCGCCTGAATACCACCGGCCGGTACTGACTCCAGATAGCTCTGGTTGTTCATGCCAGTCTGGTTGTCCTGAGAGCTTTTCTGCTCCATGGCACCATCCTGGCCGGCCTTGTCGGCAGACTGCTCTGCAAACGCAGCACCGGAACCTAATACGATTGCCGGTGTGACCAACGCATAAAAGGCAAATGAATGTAATTTTTTCATTGGATTCTCCTTGAACCTCATCGGGGCTTGTCCCGCTCCAGCGTCATTGCCGGGCACGGTCTGAACTACCGCTTAACTTCAATTTCAGGATGAGGTGTCAATCTACTGCAGGAGAACCGGCTGGTCTGTTCGCTGGAGCACCAAGGCGGGCGCGAGAGAGCCTAACGTGAACTCGGCGGTACCGCGGAATCCCTCCGCAAGCTTGATTCCAGCGCTTTGGTGTCCGTAATGTCGACCATGGTCATCACTACGCCGTCGATAACGTTATCGAGGCGACGGTAAGGCATGATGCGGATGGAAAACCAACGGCCCTCGTTGGTTTCTATCTGCTTTTCACTGACGACAAGGGTATCGAGTGTTTTTCGGGCATCGTCTTCGAGCTCCGGATATTTCAGTTTTGTGGTCAGCTCACTCAGCGGCCGCCCCACATCGCTTTCCCGCAGGCTGATAATGCTGGAGGCGCGGGCCGTATAGCGGCGCACGTTCAGGTTCTGATCCATGAACAGGAGGGCGATTTCAATGCTGTTGAGCAGGTTCTGCATATCGCTCTGGGCCAGCGCAAGGTCGTCCAGTTTGGTCTGCAGTTCGGTGTTGATGGTTTGCAGCTCTTCGTTCATTGACTGCATTTCTTCCTTGGACGATGTCAGTTCCTCATTGGCGGACTGAAGTTCCTCGTTGGTGGACTGCAGCTCTTCGTTGGAGGCCTGTAGTTCTTCACTGGAATGCCGGGCCTCTTCGCCCAACTGTTCAATGGCCTGCTGGTAACGCAGGATTTCATCGGACTGATCTGTCGCCGGTGCCGCAGATCGCCCCGAGCGTTCGCGCCGGGTCGTGGCAGGGTGATCCCGGAACACCACCATGGTCATGCCTTTGAGGGTGGACGGTTCACTGAGCCACTGCACCGTTACGACCACCTGTTGCGGGCCGGCGCCGGACTCCACGGTCAGGTTGTTTAACTCGATCGGGTCTCGCTGTGTGGCGGCCTGTTTCAGCGCCGTGTACAGCGGTGTACGCAGACCGTCCCGTGCCATGGCATGGATGTTCCAGTTGGCTTTGCCGGCGGCCGGTTCCAGGTATTTACCGGTATGCCCACTGATGAAGACGATATCGGCATCCCGGTTAAGCACCACAGCCGCCGGTGAATAGCGCTGCAATAGCACGTGATTGGCTGCGGTCTGAAGATTGTCGCTGCCCTTGGTAGGAAAAGTGGGCGCCGACATGGGCTGCTCCCTGGATAGAGTAGAAAGGGGTGGAAACGATTTCAGCAGAAAGCTGGAGCCGCCGATGGAATCGTGGGGCAATCTTCGGTAAATCCGCAGCCTTTTCTTTAGGGGCTCGAACAGGTTGTTCAGCCTGCCCACGGTTTCTGAATTGCCCAGCATCAGCAGGCCGTTTTCCCGCAGGCTGTAGTGAAACAGCGGCAGAAGCCGTCGCTGCAGCATGGGGTCAAAGTAGATTAGCAGGTTGCGGCAGGCCAGCAGGTCAAGTTTGGTGAACGGCGGATCCAGAATCACATCGTGCTGGGCAAACAGAATCTTGTCGCGAAGGGTCTGGTTAATCCGGTAATAGTTGTCGTCTTTTGTGAAAAACCGGGCCAGGCGCTGCTTTGATACCTGGTCCTTGATACTCGCTGGGTAGCGCCCGCCCCGGGCCACGGTGATGGCTTCCAGGCTAAGGTCTGAAGCAAAAATCTGGAAGCTGACATGCTTGCCTGGCCGCAATCGCTCCAACGCCTCGGTAAACGCCATGGCCAGGGAATAGGCTTCCTCGCCGGTCGAGCAGCCTACCACCCATGCCCTCAGGGCTGTGCCCGGCTCAAGTTGCCTGATAAGTGGCTCAAGGGCGTTCTCGCACAGGTAATCCCAGGCATCGGTGTCGCGGAAAAAAGACGTCACCCCGATCAGCATTTCCCGGAACAGCAACTGCACTTCCTGGTCGTTGTTTTCCAGGTATCGTGCGTAGTCTGGCAGGGTGGCAACGCCATGAATCGCCATGCGGCGCTCGATTCTGCGCAGCAGAGTACTGGATTTGTACAGGGAAAAGTCATGCCGGGTATGGCGCTGCAGTATGGCGATAATGGTATTGATCGGCTCTATCAATTTTGCCGGTGGCCCGGCCTCGGCCTGGTCGGGCTCGGTCACACGGTTATTGTAGGCCAGTATAAGGCCGGGCAACTCATGGGCTGGTGCCACTATATCCGCGCAACCGGTGGCTATAGCATTTCGCGGCATGGAGTCGAACTCCGCAGAGCCGGGTTCCTGCACAACCGCCAGTCCGCCCGTGGCTCTGATTGCCTGCAGGCCCAGTGTGCCATCCGAGCCCATGCCGGAAAGCACAACCGCGATGGCCCGCTCATTGCGCGAGCTGGCCAGGGATGAAAACAGCACATTGATTGGCAGGCGCATGCCCCGGGGTTCCCGGGGCTGTTCAAGTTTTAACCTACCTTTTTTTACCGTCAGTTCTGCGTTGGAGGGTATGACATAGACACAGTTGGGAAGAATCTCCCCGTCTTGCACCGCCTCCCGCACCGGCATGGCGGTCATCCGCTGCAACAATTCCGGCAGCAGGGCTTTCTGGGTCGGGTCCAGATGTTGAACAACGATAAACGCCATGCCGGTATCCGTTGGCGTATGGCGCAGAAATTCTTCGAGTGCTGACAGGCCGCCGGCGGAGGCTCCGATTCCGACAATGCGCATCAGGTTCGGTCAGAGCCGGGATCGGGGCAGCGAGAGACCACCATCATCACACAATTTCCAGACGGGACGAGGCTGGCGGTGATCGAAAGCTGAAAACCGGGGTGGCCAGCCAGCTCTGCCGTGCAGGTTGCAACTGTCCCCGCAACATCCAGTGTCTCCAGCAGGTTGGCCGCAGCTGCCCTGCCCGGTGGTGCCAGGTATTGAGTCAGAGTCTGATCCTCGGACTGCTCCGGGGCAAACCCCAACAAAGCGCCTGCAGCGGCGTTGCTTTCAAGTACCCGGCCGTCGCGGGACACAACCAGATAGGCAGTCGGGGCGCATTTGTAAAGCGCCTCGTAATGGGCCAGCTCTTCGGTAAGCTCGGATTCTCTGGCCTGGAGCTGCTCAAGAAGAAGGTCGAGTTCCACCTGATGGGTTTGCAGCTCGTGCAGCAGTTTCAGCGCATCGACGGCAAAGTCCGGGTCACTGGCCCGGCGGTATAAAAGCGCCAGTGCATCAACGCCCAAAGTCCCGCCCCCAATTTTTGCAACCTTGGCAGCGCCGTCCCGAATCAGCTCTTCGGCATGAACGCGGAGCTGTGCCCGACTCTCCTCCCTCGAGCTTTCATCGATGGTAGTCATTAGCGTTTCCTTGTGTTGGGGCTTATTGCCTTAACAAACAGCTTCCATACTACTCTGCGAAACACGCTTTAGACAGGGGTTAAAGCGCAGTCGAGACATTCAGCATTCTATGTGCGGTGGCGCACCGAAGCCCTGACATACAATTGTTAAATTGAGTGAAATAAGGAGAGTCCGCGAGCCAGTCCGGTTCATGAGTGCCTGTGCCCTCCTACTATAGTAGTTATAGTAGTAAGGGTGTCGGGCAGCTTCGAATTAACAGGGAGCAACGCCATGAAATACGTTTCTACAACCTTTCTGAACCACCGAATACCTCTTCTTTGCACGCTCGCCCTGACGTCGTTTCTGGTTGCCTGCGCGTCGGCACCGTTACCGCCAACCGAGTCGTTAAACGCGGCCAGAGATGCAATTGCCAGGGCTGAACAGGCAGACGCCCGGCAATACGCTGGGGCCGAGCTGGAAGAAGCCCGCGCGCAACTCGTCAGGGCGGAGGAGGCGGTTGCCGACGAGTCCATGACCGAGGCAGAACAGCTGGCCAATCAGGCCCGCGTGGCCGCCAGGCTCGCGACGGCAAGAACAGCAGCCGCCAAGGCGGCGGAAATCAATCGTGAAATGGGGCGCGGCGCCGATGCCCTGGATGTGGAAATGGATCGCCAGGGAGAGCAGGAATGAGCACTGTATCGTTAACCAAAAAACCGTTTGGCGGCAAAGCCTGCGCCACTATTGTGCTGTCATCATTATTACTGACCGCATGCGCCATGGCCCCCGAAACCCCACCTGCAGCACTCGAGGTGCGCGAGAAACTGACAGCAATGCAGCGCAACCCCGACATGGCCAATAATGCCCGCGTAGAACTGCGCGATGCGGAGGCTGCGGTCGAGCTTGCCGAACAGCCCCTTGATAGGGACGAAATGGCGTTATCCGACCACCGTGTTTATATGGCAGACCGAATGGTGGAAATCGCCAGGGCAACGGCCACTACCCGGCAGATGGAGATCGAACGGGAACGCATGGGCGAGGAGCGCGATGCCGCCAGGCTGGCAGCCCGCACCCGTGAGGCAGACACAGCCCGTGCAGACGCAGACAGTGCCCGCAGCTCCGAGGTTGCTGCTGCCGCCATGTCCGCAAAAGCGGCCGAAGAAATGCAGAGGCAGATCGACGAGCTTGAGGCAGAAGCCACCGAACGCGGGCTGGTACTGACTTTGGGTGACGTATTGTTTGCCACTGGCAGCGCCGAGCTGCAGGGTGGCTCCAACCGCAACCTGGAAAAACTGGTGGATTTTCTCAACAAGTATCCGGACAAAGGCGTACTGATTGAAGGCCACACCGACAACGTCGGCAGTGCACAATTTAACCAAAATCTGTCTCGGCAAAGAGCCGAATCGGTCCGCCGTTACCTGATCGACAATGGTGTGCAGAGCCGGCGGCTTAACGTGTCCGGCCTGGGCCTTGAGCGCCCGGTGGCCAGCAACGACTCCGCCACGGGTCGTCAGCAGAACCGTCGTGTTGAAGTCATCATTGAGAACTAGGGAGCAAGCCGATGTTGAGTTCTTCCAGATCCGCTGATTTCGCACCCCCTGCTATCCTGAATAGTGACCGGAAAGGTGCAAAGCTCAGAGCCGCCAGGAAAAGCACCTACCGCGTTGATGAGACTGCGCTGGCGTATGCAATGCTGGATTTTATTGGCGACGCGGTGCTGGCAACAGATACCGGCGCGAACATTATCTACATGAATACGGCGGCCGAGACCCTGACCGGTTTCAGCCGTCAGGAGGCGATTGGCCTGCCACTGGAAGATATCTTCAAGGTGATTGACGTAACCACCCGGGTGACCCGTGCCAATATCGCACGACATGTTATCGGCACCGGTTCGCCCGTTGCCCTGCACAACAGCGCGTTGCTGAAAACACGCGACGGCCGTGAGCTGGCGATCGAGGATGCAGCCACGCCACTGCTCAACGCGAACGGCGAGGTAAACGGCGCACTGATCAAGTTTCATGATTCCCGCTATTCCGCTGAAACAACAGCCAGAATGGCGTACATGGCGCAACATGATTCCCTCACCGGACTGCTCAACCGCTATGCCTTTGCCGAGCGCTTCGAGCAGGCGGCGGCGCTGGCCCGTCGGCATGAGAAAAAAATGGTCATGCTGTTCATTGACCTGGATAATTTCAAGGAGGTGAACGACACCCTGGGGCACGGCGTCGGTGACTCCATCTTACAGGCGCTGAGCCACAGGCTACTGCGGTGCGTGCGCTCCACGGATCACGTATGCCGGCACGGTGGTGACGAATTTGTAGTGCTGTTAAGCGATCTTACTGACCATGAGCAGGCGTTTGCGGTGGTTGACAAGGTACGAGCGTCAGCCGGTGAGCTATTGCGGCAGGAAGGTCACTGGACGTCGCTTACGCTGAGTGTCGGCATCAGCCTGTTTCCGGACGATGGCGAAACCCTGGAGGCGTTGTTACCCCATGCGGATGCCGCCATGTACCGGGTCAAGACAGGGAAGAACCCGAAGTGCTTCGTCTAGAACTCGATTGCTCTGGATTCAAGTCGGCGATTCTCCCTTTTGACTACGCCATAGCACTCGCAGCAAAGTGATTCCATTTTTGGACGGTCAAGCACGGTGATATGCCCACGGCGATACTCAATAACACCGAGTTTCTGCAGCTTGCCCGCGGCTTCGGTTACGCCCTCACGGCGCACGCCGAGCATGTTGGCAATCAGTTCCTGGGTCATATTCAGTTGGTTGCTTTCCAGGCGGTCCAGCGACAACAACAACCAGCGACACAGCTGCTGGTCAATTGAGTGATGACGATTGCAGACAGCGGTCTGCGACATCTGGGTGATCAGCGCCTGGGTAAATCGCAGGGTGATGATGCGTATTTCGGAATGGTTGTTGAACTCTTTTTTCAGGTCAGCGGCGGGCAATCGCCAGGCATGGCCCGGGCTCTGCACAACCAGCCGGTTTGGCGTGCTTTCACCACCCATAACAACGGCAACGCCGGCCATGCCTTCCTTACCGACCACGGAAATTTCAGCGGAAGCGCCACACTCCATTACGTAGAGCAGTGAGATAATACAGTCTGCGGGGAAATAGACATATTCAATTTGCTGATTTGATTCGTAAATCACGTCCCCAAGGGACATTTCGATCAGTTTCAGCTTCGGAAATATACGCCTTCGGGCGTCTTCAGGCAGCGCTTCAAGCAGCCTGTTCTGCAGTGGATTGGGCATTTCAGTCATTTGGATCTCTTTAGAGATATCGAAGTAAGTGAGAACACTACCTGCCTGATGACTGCTTTAATTACCGGGCGTTTCCACAGGGTTAACATAGATTAGACTAGCATGAAAGCAGCGTCATACCAGTCGGTACAGGTTTTTTTTGATCTGGCATGACATCCTTTATTAATGAACCACTTATGAGCTATCTATGACCACCGCCACCTGGTTTATCCTGCTTGGCTCTCTGCTCCTGGTAGTCGGCTTTACTGCTTCCTACATCAAAACCGTTCCCGCCACCTCGGCCATTGTGTATCTGTTCATCGGGAGTTTGGTCGGCCCCATGGGCTTTGGCCTGTTCCATTTCAACCCGCTGGAGGAATCAGCGCTGCTGGAATTGCTGACAGAAATCGCGGTGCTGATCTCGCTTTACTGTACCGGCGTAAAAATGCCTGCGCCGGTGACGTTCAGGCGCTGGAGCACCCCCTTGCAACTGGCGTTTGTGTCGATGACGCTGACGGTCGCTCTGGTAGCGCTCTTCGGGCACTATTGGCTCGCTCTGCCCTGGGGCGCCGCCATACTGCTCGGGGCAATCGTGGCGCCAACAGACCCTGTGCTGGCCACTGAGGTGCAGGTTCGCTACGCCGATGACCCGGACCAACTGCGATTTTCGCTGACCTGCGAAGCGGGTATCAACGATGGCAGCGCCTATCCCTTTGCCATGCTGGGCCTTGGCCTGCTGGGTTTGCACAGCCTGGGTGACGCCCACTGGCATTGGTTGGCGGTGGATGTACTCTGGGCTGCAGGCGGCGGGATCGGCATCGGCGTTCTGAGCGGCATGGGGGTTGGGTGGCTGGTGCACGAACTACGCACAATCTATACCGGAGCCGAGTTTCTGGAGAGTTTCCTGGGCCTGGGGCTGATTGCTTTTGCCTACGGCATCAGCCTGGTGCTCGAAGCCGGGGGGTTTCTTGCCGTTTTCAGTGCTGCAGTAGCTCTGAGGCATACAGAATTGAAGCTCACGGGCCTTAAACAACGATACTCAGACGCAACTTCCGGGGAGGCGCAGCCGGGGGATCCACCACAACCAATCGCACACATTCACCAAAGTTCTCTGGTGTTCAACGAGCACCTCGAAAAACTGGCCGAAACTCTACTGATACTTTTAATTGGCGGGTCCCTGTTCTGGGACTCCTGGAGCTGGCGAGCCGTTGGCTTCGCAGCATTTCTGTTCTTTGTGGTTCGCCCTGTCAGTGTTCACCTGGGCTTGCTGGGAGGCAAAGCCCCCATGCGCTTGCGCAACATGGCGGGCTGGTTCGGGGTTCGGGGTATTGGTTCGCTTTACTATCTGATGTACGCCATACAGCAGGGGTTACCGGAAGATATCGCGCTGGAACTGATTCACCTGACGCTGGTTGTGATCGCCCTGTCGATCGTGGTTCATGGTGTAAGCGTAAAGCCTGCCATTGCCCGCTTTTGGCTTTCACGACAGCACGAATAGTGCGCCCGGGCCTTCCACCGTATTGGACACCGGACGCTGGTAGGTACCATACTCATATATCACTTAGCTGGATGACTAATTTATGCGCGTTTTCGCAAACCCGGTCGGTTCCGGCTCACTCTGGTTTGATAATCTCTCCACTGCTGACGGAACCCCTGTTGCTTATGACCCCCAGGCAAGGGCTTTCCTGCCCATGCCACCCTTCTGTGCCAATCGCGAGGTAATCGGCTGTAACTGGATTGCGCCCGAACAAGGTGCCTTCTGCCGCTCCTGCGCCATGACGGCCCTGGCGCCAGACCCGTCCATCCCCAATGCCATGCCCAACTGGGCGCAAACCGAGGCCGCTAAACGCTGGGCGCTCGATAACCTGGGCCGCTGGCACTGGTTCCGTCCGGAGGATCCGGGCGCTCGGCCGGTTTTCCATATGCTTGCCGAGGGGCCTACGCCTGTGCCCATGGGCCATGCCCAGGGCGTGGTTACGATCAGCGTGGCCGAAGCGGACCCGGTGCTACGGACAGCCCGTCGTGAGGCGCTTGACGAGCCTTACAGGACCATGATCGGCCATATGCGCCATGAGGTGGCTCATATGCTCTGGTGGCGCCTGAGCCTTCGTGAGGACTTCCTGGATGCGTTCCGGGCCATGTTCGGTGACGAGCGCATCAGCTATCCCGGAGCACTACAACACCACTACGAGAATGGCCCGCCGAGAGACTGGAAGCAGTACTACCTGACCAGCTATGCCTCGGCCCATCCCCATGAAGACTGGGCGGAAACAGCTGCCCACTTGCTGCACCTGACGGACCTGACTGACAGCTTTGTGGCCGGTGGGCTGACATCTCCAGACGTACCCGGCCCCAACTGGGACCCCTACTCCGAACCGGATGCGCAGCGGCTGATTCATATTGCCGCTTCAATCGCTGTAGGGGTGAACCATGTCAACCGTTCGATGGGCCTGTCTGACCTTTATCCATTCGTGTTGTCGAGCTTTGCCCGCCACAAGCTTGCCTTTGTGCATGACTGGCTGCGCCGGGGTGCCCAGGGGCTCTAGAGTTACGCTGGCGTGCCTGATTCCTCTGCCACGTTGTCTTTCCTGGCCGCCAGCGTCCGGACTCTTTCAAAATCCTCCTCGGTGAACACACCGTTCACCCCGGAGATGGCGGCCAGTTTCATGCCATGTTTCAGGCCCAGCTTATAGATTTCCCGTACTTTCTCCCATTCAATGTTCCGGCCCAGGGTGAAGTTTTCAAACCGCCCTTCCAGCGTCAGCACAATGGTTTCTGCGAGACAGGCGTAGGCAATACCTTTGGACAGACCGATGTCCTTCATGCGGACTTCGCCCGGCAACTGGATTTCTCCGGATTCGATCACCAGCACATCCGGCCGTTTCGCTGCGTCTTCGGCGGAAATATCCAGCGGCCGGGCAACGTCTGTGATTACGCATCCGGGCTTTACTTTCATGATATCCAGAATGCGTTTACCGGCTCCGGATGTGGCGGTCACGATCATGTCCATGTCTGCCAGATCCCGTTCTGCAGAACCAGCAACATGAACGATGGCCCCCGGTGTTTCCTGCTCGATGCTCTCCTTGAGGGCAAGCAGTTTTGCCGGCTCTGGCGCAGCCAGATAGATTTCATCTACAGCTTTGGCAAGCAGGCGCGCACAAACGGAACCTATGGCTCCTGTCGCGCCAACCACCATGGCCTTACCGGCAGCTTTTCCGCTGGGGCCAATACCAACCCGCCCTATTTTTTTCATCGCGTCGTGGGCCGCCCAGAGCGCTCCGGAGGCACTGTAGCTGTTACCCGTGGTAATAGGCAGCGGCGCCCGCTTTGCCACCGTTATACCGGCGTCCCCCACTACCTTGGTGAAAGCACCAAGACCCATCACCTGGGCACCCATCTTCTTTGCCAGTTTCGCAGCCTGCAACAGCCTCGCGTAGGTGAACTCCGGCCCGTGGGCCATGATTTCCCGCGGTGTGCCGCCAACGGTTATCAGCCAACCCTCCACTTCATCGCCAGTAGGCGACCGGATCCCGGAAACCTTTGAATAGATAAACGGCGGCGTATAGGCGATGGCCTTCTCCACCAGATTCATCACCACCGGCGGCGATACGCTTGCAATCCAGTCCAGCGGTGGCGTTTTGGTGAGGTACTGTTGTGACAGCGGATGAATCACAAAGGCGAACCGGTTTACCCGGCGATAGCCGTTCGGATACAGAATTCTGGGCTCGATACCAAGGCTCTGGATGACATCCAGAAAGTCGTCCGGCCCCAGTTGCTCGGGCGTCCTGGAGAGTGCTGCGCTGATCATCGCTTCCATCACGTTGACGCCTACCGGCCGGCCTTCCAGCCAGGGGCTGTAGTCCACCACCATGGCAACATGGCGGGAACGCATCCAGTCGAGAGCGGTTTCGGTTACGCGGGAGGTGATGACTGTTTTGCCGTCCAGTTCCTTGTGGGTGAAATGCTCCAGGTCTCCAATGGCCGCGACAATAACGTGGGCCTCGGAAACCGCATGGTGCAGGGACCCTTTAACAAGCCCTTCACCCAGCCGGTACAGCGGCGTCCGCAGGATGGTCTCTACGGTTTTCACCGCTGCTGGCCTGAACATGACCGGAGCCGTCAGTGATGTATAGGTTTCCAGCTGCTTCAGTGATGTCAGCAGCCTGGGCACACCGAAATCGGTGTATGGGTCGGCAAAGAACAGATTGTCGGTGTGTTCGGAAAGCGCCTTTGCAATGCGGTAACCTGCCTGACCATTCATGAACAGTACCCGGGCGTTATCGAAGAAATGCCCCAGCTCCGACTGGGTATGGCGTACAGCCCATTCTTGGAGAATGGCGCGCAGGCCGGCGCCAGTGGTAACCGACTTGTCAGGCACGCAGGCTTCCAGCCGGGCGGTATCCGGGTGTTCAAGTTGCTCCCGGCCCACCTCATAGTGATCGTGAATCATGCTCAGGCCGATGGCGTCTGCCTGCGAGTGCACGGATTCGAGCGCCGCTTCTGCCCTGGATAAGTCACCGTCGGTACCGATACGGATGATGCGGAAAGGCTGGCCCAGAAACGTGGTTTCCAGATCGTAATCGTATTCGGCAGATCCCTGGCTCACACTGACAACCGTTTTCATCTTCAGGCATTCCCTGTTGACTGTTGTTATTATTAACAGCCTAAATCACAGCAGCGGTTTTTGCCTTAGCCCAGATCAAATTCCAGAGCATCATTCACCGTCTACAATGAGATAACAGCCAGAAACGCGCACGCAGACTGTCACGGATTATCAAGGAGCTTACTATGACCATTCAGGAAGAACTGAACGCCACCATCCGGGAGCTGGTCCAGGCCGGCAAGGGAATTCTCGCGGCCGATGAAAGCCATCCGACGATCGCCAAACGCTTCAAAGCAGTTGGCGTTGAATCCAGCGAAGAAAAACGTCGCGAATACCGTAACCTTCTGCTGGACACGGCAGGGCTGGGCGACTTCGTCAGTGGCGTTATTCTGTTTGAAGAAACTCTGGGCCAGAAGTCAGCCGATGGCAAGCCGCTGCCGTCTGTTGCCGCCGGCCAGGGGATTGTTCCGGGCATCAAAGTGGACAAGGGCAAGGGCCCGATGGTGAATGCACCAGGTGACGAGATTACCGAAGGCCTGGACGGCCTGGCCCAGCGGCTGGAGCATTACACGGAGCTGGGTGCACGGTTTGCCAAGTGGCGTAACGTGTACCACATCACCGACACAAATCCCGGTGTCGCGGCGATTGAAGCCAACGCCGAGGTTCTGGCCCGGTATGCAGCAATCTGTCAGTCCTGCGGCATTGTGCCTATCGTGGAGCCGGAAGTGCTGATTGATGGCAGCCACACCATAGAGCGCAGCGCTGATGTCAATGAAGCTGTGATCAGCGAAGTGTTCCGGGCCCTGAGACGCCACCGTGTTGAACTGGAAACCATGATCCTCAAACCCAGCATGGTCACGCCCGGTAACGCCATCGGCCAGAAGGCGGATCCTGAGCAAGTGGCAGAGCATACCCTGCGGGTGTTCCGGCGAGTGGTACCTGCGGCAGTTCCCGGCATCAATTTCCTCTCTGGCGGTCAGACACCTGAAGAGGCAACTCTCAACCTGAGCGCCATGAACAGCGGCGCATCGCAGCCCTGGGTGCTGAGCTTCTCGTATGGCCGCGCTCTTCAGGAGCCTGCACAAAAAGCCTGGGCGGGTATTTCCTCGAACAAGGCTGCGGCTCAGACAGCCCTGCTGAAACGGGCAAAGCTCAACAGCCTGGCAACACTGGGGCGCTATTCAGCGGATATGGAAGGCTGACCGCAGGGCCAGCCATCGGACTTAGCAACCTTCAGTGGCGGATTTGTGCGCAGAAACGAAGGTCAGGCGGCGCGGGAATCGGTAACGGGGCCCCGCTGTTCCAGGCAGGCCATCATCGGTGCCACCTGGCGGATCTTCCGTGCCTCGGGCCACAGAGCTTCAGCCTCTGCAAAACCCTGGCGCAGGAAGTTGAGCCATTGCTTGATGCGACCGGTGACATAACGATCTTCCAGCCAGCCCTGAAGAACAGTGGCGTATTCACGTACCAGTGCGACGGCTTCCGGCCAGGTCATATCGGGGACTGTCTCTCCCTGTTGGCTTGCCTTGATCTGGCGTGCCAGGTCTGGCCGGGCAATCAGGCCACGGCCGATCATCACGTCTTCGCAGCCAGATACTTCACGGCATCGCCAGTAATCAGCGACGGTCCAGATTTCACCGTTGGCGATGACGTGGGTTTTCACCGCTTCCCGCGCCCGGGCAATTTCTTCCCAGTAAGCGGGAGGTTTGTAGCCATCGACTTTGCTTCGGGCGTGTATGACGATTTCTTCAGCACCTGCGGCCTCCAGCGCCTGGGCACAGGCGACGCCCATGGAGCGGTCGTCGTACCCCAGGCGCATTTTGGCAGTCACCGACACGTTCGCAGGCACCGCCTGGCGCACTGCGGCGACAATCCCGTGCATCAGCTCAGGCTCACGCATCAGTACACAGCCGCCCTTGTGCTTGTTGACGGTTTTGGCCGGGCAACCAAAATTGATGTCGACCTGGGCCGCTCCTAGTTCGGCCGCCTTTACACCATGACGAGCCATCTGCTGTGGGTCTGAGCCGAGTAGCTGAACAGCGACCGGCGTACCCACTTCCGTTCTTGAATGGTGGTGCAATTCCGGGGCGAATTTGTAGAACACTCTTGGCGGCAGCATACCGTGAGTCACGCGAATGAATTCCGTCACGCACCGGTCAATACCACCGACTTTGGTCAGAGTTTCACGGATAGGTGCGTCGACCAGCCCTTCCATCGGGGCGAGGATGATTCGCATGAATGCTCCAGTAGAGAAGAAGTCTGCACAAATTGCGGCTGATCAAAAATCAGGCGGGAAGGATTGTAGGGAATTTGGCGGGAAGTTGGTAGTTGGGTACCCCGTTACCGGGGTACCCATTCACTTTCAGGTCTTATTTGACGTCGAAACGATCGGCGTTCATGACCTTGGTCCAGGCTGCAACGAAGTCTTTAACAAACTTCTCTTCGTTGTCGTCCTGGGCGTACACTTCTGAGTAGGCACGCAGGATGGAGTTGGAGCCGAACACCAGATCAACACGGGTCGCGGTGAACTTGGTGTTGCCGTTCTTGCGATCCACGATGTTGTAGGAGTTCTTGCCGGTAGGCTCCCAACCATTTGCCATGTCGGTCAGGTTCACGAAGAAGTCATTGGTCAGCTGGCCAACGCGATCTGTGAATACACCGTGCTTGCTGCCACCATGGTTGGCACCCAGCACCCGCATGCCGCCCATCAGAACGGTCATTTCCGGCGCGGTCAGACCCATCAGTTGGGCGCGATCCAGAAGCATCTCTTCCGGCTTGACCACATAATCTTTCTTCTGCCAGTTGCGGAAGCCATCAGCCAGCGGCTCCATCGGATCAAAGGACTCGGCATCCGTCATCTCGTCGGTGGCATCACCACGACCTTTCAGGAATGGCACGTGCACTTCGTGGCCAGCAGCCTTAGCCGCCATCTCGACGCCGAGGTTACCACCCAGCACGATCACGTCTGCGACGCTGGCACCGGTATCGGCAGAGATCTTCTCGTAAACTTTCAGCACCTTGCCCAGACGGTCTGGCTCGTTGCCTTCCCAGTCTTTCTGCGGAGCCAGGCGAATGCGGGCACCGTTGGCACCACCGCGCATGTCAGAGCCACGGTATGTGCGTGCGCTATCCCACGCGGTGGACACCAACTCGTTGATGGTCAGGTTGGCTGCGGCGATTTTCTCTTTGACCACCTCTTCGACGTAGTTGGTCTCGCCCTGCGGCACTGGATCCTGCCAGATCAGATCTTCCGCCGGTACGTCGGGGCCGATGTAGCGGGACTTCGGACCCATATCCCGGTGAGTCAGCTTGAACCAGGCGCGGGCGAAGCAATCTTTGAAGTACTCCGGATCAGCCATGAACTTCTCGCAGATGGCGCGGTACTTCGGGTCGACCTTCATCGCCATGTCCGCATCGGTCATCATGGGGTTGCGACGAACGGATGGGTCAGTGGTGTCGACCGGCTTGTCTTCCTCCCGGATATCAATGGGCTCCCACTGATTTGCACCGGCCGGACTCTTTTTCAGCTCCCACTCGTAACCGAACAGCAGGTCAAAGTAACCCATGTCGAACTGGGTCGGGTTGGTGGTCCAGGCACCTTCGAGGCCTGAGGTAATGGCGTTGGTCGCTTTGCCCTTCAGATTCGGGTTGTACCAGCCAAGACCCTGCCCGTGCACGTCTTCGCCTTCCGGCTCCGGGCCAAGTGTCTCCGCGTCGCCGTTACCGTGGGTTTTGCCAACGGTGTGACCGCCAGCCGTCAACGCGGCAGTTTCTTCGTCGTTCATCGCCATGCGGGCGAATGTTGTGCGCACCTGCTCAGCAGTCTTCTGAGGATCCGGTACGCCATTGACACCTTCAGGGTTCACGTAGATCAGACCCATCTGGACGGCGGCAAGCGGGTTTTCCATGGTGTCAGGCTTTTCGACATCTTCATACCGGCTATCAGACGGTGCCAGCCACTCTTTTTCCGCACCCCAGTAGATGTCGTTTTCCGGATGCCAGATGTCCTCACGGCCGTATGAGAAACCGAAGGTTTTGAAGCCGAAGGATTCATACGCAACGTTGCCCGCCAGGATAAACAGATCAGCCCAACTGACTTTGTTGCCGTACTTTTTTTTGAGCGGCCACAGCAGGCGCCGGGCTTTATCCAGGTTGCCGTTGTCCGGAAAGGAATTCAGTGGCGCAAATCTCTGGTTACCGGTGCCGGCGCCACCACGGCCGTCGGCAAGGCGATAGGTACCCGCCGCGTGCCACGCCAGGCGAATCATCAGGCCGCCGTAATGACCCCAGTCTGCTGGCCACCATTCCTGGCTGTTGGTCATCAGCTCGTGCATGTCTTTTTCAAGTGCTTCATAATCAAGCTTTTTGACTTCTTCCCGATAGTCAAAGTCTTCACCCATCGGATTGGTCTTGCTGTCGTGCTGATGAAGAATGTCGAGTTTGAGGTTTTCGGGCCACCAGAACACTACATCGGCCTTCTCCTGCGTGTTGGACCCGTGCATTACCGGGCACTGTCCGCCTGAGCTATTGTTGTCTGTCATTTCTCTCTCCTCATTGGGTTTGGTAAAACCAAACTTTTTCAAATTAGGCACCACTAACTATAGGATAGAAAAAACGCTCTGCTCTGAGTAATTCCAATACCCGGGATAGCGAGTGCCTATAAAGAACACGATCACTGTAGCGCGAGAAAAAGGCAACAAGATAATTAATTAAAAATAAATTTGTGACAGTTTTTATTAATGAGCAAAGGGCAGGAAAATCACAGTCGCTCAATAGACGCAAATTTGCCGGCATCATCGAAAAGAATCCGGAAACTGCCACGAATGCCGTCTTTGAGGTAGAAACGGGAAAGGATACGGGCCGGGAACCGGACAGAGCGCCCGTCCCGGGCCGTGGTGCGGACATCGGTGGCTGTGCCCTGGTAGAGTTTTATCCACTCATCAGGGCTGATTTCAATGTCCACAATAATCTGCTGCATGTGCTTTCGGCCCTGCTGTCGGATTACGGCTCCGCCTAATCCGACCTACGTGAACGTGGCCTCAGACCAGACAGGTCGGATTAGCCGCAGGCGTAATCCGACATAAGATCGATTCCAGGTCTCAGTTCGCAAGTTCCAGCAACAGCCGGTTCAGGCGCGTTACATAGGCACCCGGATCCGGCAGCTGCTCACCGCTGGCCAGTGTGGCCTGATCCAGCAGCACTGCGGACAGTTCCTTGAAGCGGTCTTCGCCCTGCTCGTTCTCCAGGCGCTGCACCAGCGGATGGTCCACGTTGATTTCGAAAATCGGCTTGCTGTCGGGAACCTTCTGTCCGGCAGCTTCCATGATCTTCTTCATCTGGGCGCCCATATCGAAATCACCGACCACCAGGCAGGCCGGGGAATCGGTCAGGCGATTGGTGACGCGCACATCCTGCACCCGGTCGTCGAGTGCGGTCTTGATACGCTCAACCAGGGCTTTGTGTTCCTCGGCGGCTTCTTCCTTGTGCTTCTTGTCTTCCTCGGTTTCCACTTCGCCAAGGTCCAGATCACCACGGGCCACATCCTGGAACTGCTTGCCGTCGTATTCGTTCAGGTAACCCATCATCCACTCGTCAATGCGGTCAGAGAGGATCAGCACCTCAACACCCTTCTTGCGGAATACTTCCAGGTGCGGGCTGCTCTTGGCAGCCATGAAGTTATCAGCAGTGATGTAGTAGATCTTGTTCTGACCTTCCTTCATACGGCCGATGTACTCATCAAGAGACACGTTCTGTGCTTCTTCACCGGTATGAGTGGAGGCAAAACGCAGCAGACCACCGATCTTCTCACGATTGCTGAAATCTTCGGCCGGGCCTTCCTTCAGCACGGTGCCAAACTCGTTCCAGAACTGCTGGTACTGCTCCGGCTCTTTCTTGGCCAGCTTGGAGAGCATATCCAATACACGCTTGGTAACCGCCGTGCGGATACTGTCCACGGTGCTGTCGTTCTGCAGGATCTCGCGGGAGATGTTAAGCGACAGATCGTTGGAGTCGATCACGCCCTTAGTGAAGCGCAAATACAGCGGCAGGAACTGCTCAGCGTCATCCATGATGAACACGCGTTGCACGTACAGCTTCAGGCCACGGGGCGCCTCACGGTTGTAAAGATCAAACGGCGCACGGCCCGGGATATAAAGCAGGCTGGTGTAATCCAGCTTACCTTCCACCTTGTTATGGGACCAGGTCACCGGGTCTTCAAAGTCGTGGGAGATGTGCTTGTAGAATTCCTTGTACTCTTCATCCTTGATTTCGCTGCGCGACAGGGTCCAAAGAGCGGTAGCGTCGTTAACGGTCTCGTCCTTGCCTTTCTCGCCTTCTTCTTCGGACTCGGACTTCATGACCACCGGGAACGAAATGTGGTCGGAATACTTCTTCACCAGATTACGCAAGCGGAAACCGTCCGCAAACTCCTTGGCGTCGTCCTTCAGGTGCAGAACAATTTTCGTGCCGCGTTCTTCCAGGTCCACGTTCTCGATGGTGAACTCACCGTCGCCTTTGGATTCCCAGTGCACGCCTTCCTCCACCGGCGCCCCGGCACGGCGGGTATAGACTTCCACGCCATCCGCAACAATAAAGGAAGAATAGAAACCGACACCAAACTGACCAATCAGCTTGCTGTCTTTCTTCTCGTCACCGGAAAGTTGCTGCAGGAATTCAGCGGTACCCGACCGGGCGATGGTGCCCAGGTTCTGGACGACATCATCACGGGTCATGCCGATGCCGTTATCGGCCAGAGTGACGGTGTTCTTCTCGGCGTCATAGTCCAGACGGATTCTAAGCTCTGGATCATTTTCAAACAGAGAATCATCTTTCAGGGCAGCAAAGCGAAGCTTGTCTTCTGCGTCCGAGGCGTTTGAAATCAATTCCCGCAAGAAGATTTCTTTATTGGAATACAGGGAGTGGATCATCAGGTTAAGCAGCTGCTTGACCTCTGTCTGAAACCCGAGCGTTTCTTTTTGCGATTCAACCGTCATGGCTTGTTTTGTCTCCTGCTTTGTTTAGTTCGGTCTGGTTCGGTGGAGCGAGCAGTTGAGGAAGGGTTTACGAAACCGTGCGGAGCCATGGATGGCGGAGCCCGAGCCGCACAGGGACGTCTCGAGGCGTGTTTCGTAAACCCATCCTCAACTGCTTGCCTGCACCAATGCCTGAGTGACTGAACTGAGAAATGGGGTTCACAGGGGGTATTTCAACCCCAATAAAGCGAATTCAGTCTTCGAGGAGGAAGTGAGCCCGGGCGGTGGCGATGGGCTGGGAACGGGACTTCTGCCAGGCGGTGATCATTACATTGGCCACACGGTTACCCTGGCGGGTGAGCTGGCATTCGGCGAAGGTTTCCCGGTTGAGGCCGGCGCGCAGGTAATCGAGTGAAAAATCCACTATGCGGGGCATGCGCAGGGTTTCCTGGGACATCATCAGGTAGATAACCGCAGACAGCTCCATAAAACCACCGATCACCCCACCATGAATCGCCGGCAGCACGGGATTGCCCAGGTTTTCCTTTTTTTCCGGCAGCCGGAAGATCAGGTCGTCACCGAAACGGTCGCATTCCAGGCCGATAAAGCGGGCGTATGGGATGCTTTCCAGCATTTGGGAAAAATCACCGGTTCTCTGGGTGTAACGAAGGATTTCCGGATTGGTCATTCTTTGCCCCCGTCAATCAGGTCACGAAAAGACTTGGGCATTGCCTCTTTGCCAATCCTCATGAACGTGCCCACACAGTTGGCAATGGTATCGCCGCGGTTCTGAAAGGCTTCACAGCGGGTAAAGATGATATTACGGGTAACCCTGTAGGTTTCGGCACGGGCATATACCGGCTTGTGAGGTTCAGCCGGGCGCATGTAGTCCACCCGCAGGTCCAACGTCGGACACAGCTCAAAATCTTCCAGTGCGCACATGATGACCGAACCCGATGCGGTATCCATCAGCGTGGTGATAGCGCCGCCGTGGATCACACCGGTATCAGGGTTGCCTATTATCCGGTCGCTGTATGGAAGGCACAGGGTGAGTTGACCCTCTTTCGCCGATGTTACGGTCAGGCCCAGTTCGCGGGCCTGGTTGAGGGTTTCGATGAACCGGCGAACCCGGTCCATTCTCATGGAATCTTGCATAAATTCTGGCTCATCAGGGTTTCGGATGCCAGCCAATGACTGAATAGAGGACTATGGATGGACAATGATAACGCAACGGTAGTTTGGCCTCCACATGGCCGGGAAAGTACTGTAGTAACATAGCCCGCCGGGAGGGTGTGTTATAAAGGTACTATACCTGAAAAGGCGATTTAACCATTCGAAGGACTCGCCAGGGGACACAGACCAAGGAGCTTTATCCGTGAAGATCTCTGCTGGATTTCGATACCTCGCCATCATGATCATGCTGGCCATCCTCTCTGGATGCGCTGTTAACCCGGTTACTGGAAAAAAGCAGCTATCGCTGATTCCCGAGAGCCAGGAGCTGTCTATCGGCAGTGAACAGTACAAGCCGACCCAGCAGACCCAGGGTGGCCGTTTCTATCTTGACCCGGATCTGAATCAGTACGTCCAGGAGGTGGGTCAGAAGCTGGCGAAGGTCAGCGACCGGCCAGACCTGCCCTACGAATTCGTGGTACTGAACAGCAGCGTGCCAAACGCCTGGGCATTGCCAGGCGGCAAAATCGCGATCAACCGTGGCCTGCTGACTGAGTTTGATGATGAAGCCCAGCTGGCATCCGTGCTTGGCCACGAAATCGTTCACGCGGCTGCGCGGCACAGTGTTCAGCGCATGCAGCAGGGTATGCTGATAAGCGTTGGCGTGGCCGGGCTTGGCTTTGCGCTGTCGGACAACGAATGGGCCGGACTGATCATGGGCGGTGCGGCCATGGGCGCCCAGCTTGCACTGGCACAGTACAGCCAGGGGGACGAGCTGGAATCCGACCATTATGGCATTCGCTACATGAAGGAGGCCGGGTACGACCCACAGGCGGCCGTAGAACTTCAGGAACTCTTTGTAAAACTTTCGGAAGGCCGCGAAACCAGCTTTATCGAGGGCATGTTTGCCACTCACCCACCTTCACAGAAACGCGTGAACGAAAATCAGAAGCTGGTCGACAAGATCGGCGCAGGGGGCTACCGCGGGCGCGAAGAATACCAGAAGAAAACCGAATTCCTGCGCAGCCGCCAGCCTGCCTACGACGCCCATGAAGAAGCAATGAAACTGGCGAGCGACGACAAATTTGACCAGGCCATCACCAAAGTAAACGAGGCCATCCGCATAGAGCCGGACGAAGCGGCTTTCTATTCATTGCGCGGCCAGATTTACAAGGCCCAGGACAATCTGGAAAAAGCCGATGCCGACTTTGACAAAGCCACGTCGCTCTATCCGGAGATGTTCACCTATCAGCTTCACAGCGGCCTCAATGCCCTGCAACTGAACGATCTCGACAAGGCAAAGGAACGGCTGAACAAAGCCAATGAAACCGTCCCGACCTCCATTGCCTATCTGCGCCTGGGTGATATCGCGGTGAAACAGAATCGCCGGGATGACGCTATCCAGTATTACAGCACCGCAGCAGAGGCTGAAGGCGAGATCGCTCAGGAGGCCAAACAGAAGCTGGCCCAACTGACGGAGAATTAACGCCATCGTTCGCATTGACTTTTAGAGCAATAACTCTAAAAATTGAGGTATCGAAACAACAACCGGACAATTGCCATGCTCGCGAAACGTATCCAGCCAATGGCCTTCCATGCCCGTCGGCTTTATGTGGAACTGATGTTCCAGGTCATGGGGCGTGCGCTTCAGGCCGTCAGCGAAATTGATGCCTCAGTTCAGAAGGAAGCCGGTGCCCTTCCCGACGGCTTCCTGTTTGAAATGATGGTTATGCCGGACGGCTCACGGCTGATCGTTGAGCACACCGGCAATGGCCGCTTTCATTACCACGGTCATTCAGCCCCACGGCCGGTGGACCTGTCCATCCAGTTCAAGCATATCGCCCACGCCTTCCTGGTGATGTCATTCCAGGAGAAAACGTCGGTCGCCTTTGCCAACGACCGAATGCTGGTGAATGGTGATATCAGCTATGCCATCCGCATGACCCGGATTCTCAACCGGCTCGAGACCTTTATCCTGCCAAAGCTGGTGGCAGAACGGGCCGTAAAGGAATACCCCTCGAACCTGCACCTGCCCGAAAAACTTCTCAGTGCAGCCCGTATTTACCTCAAGGTAGCAACCAATTTCGTCGAGACGGTGAGAGCGTAATGACCAATCAATACTATGAGTTTTTCTGCCCGGTTAAGGTGATTGCCGGAAAAGCGGCTCTGGAACACATTCCCTATGAGCTGACCGGCCTGGGTGCGAAACGCCCCATGGTTGTCACTGACAAGGGCGTCCGCGCTGCGGGCCTTCTCGACCCGGTGATTGCTGCCTGTGAAGAGAGTGGGCTGGAAATCATCAGCATTTACGACGATGTTCCGCCGGACTCCTCCACCGGCGTAGTGAAAGACATCGCCGGGATCTATCGCCGGGAAAAATGCGACTCGCTCATTGCCGTCGGCGGTGGTTCCGCCATTGATACCGCCAAGGCCGTAAATATTCTGGTTTCCGAAGGCGGTGACGACATTGCAAAGTACAGTGGCGCGGGTGTTATCAAGCACCCGTTAAAGCCATTCCTGGTGGTTCCCACTACCGCAGGCACCGGGTCAGAAGTCACCTCTGTCGCGGTCATCACGGATACAGCCAAATCAGTCAAGCTGCCATTCACGTCTTCATTTCTGTTGCCCAATGCTGCAGTCATTGACCCCAGGATGACTCTGACACTGCCGCCGCACATCACCGCCGCGACCGCAATGGATGCCATGACCCATGCCACCGAAGCCTTTACCTGCATGGCCAAGAACCCGCTCAGTGATGCTTATGCAACGGCGGCAATCAAGAAAATCAGCACATCGCTGCTGAGGGTGATGGATACCCCCAAGGACAGCGACAGCCGGCTGGAACTGGCGCAGGCTTCCACCATGGCCGGCATTGCGTTCTCCAACTCCATGGTGGGCCTGGTTCACGCGCTGGGCCATGCAACCGGTGCTATCTGTCACCTGCCCCACGGGCTCTGTATGAGCCTTTATCTGCCTTATGTGCTGGAGTACAACCTGGAAACAATCCGTGAACCGCTGGGCGAACTCCTGCTTTACCTGGAAGGCCCTGAAGTGTATTCCAGCACGCCGGCCAGCCGCAGGGCCGAAGCGAGCATCTCGGCGCTTCGCAAGCTGCGCGATGAACTTTACAAGCGCTGCAAGCTGCCCCGCACCCTGAAAGAAACCGGCAGCGTAGAAGAGCACCAGCTGGATACCATTGCAGAACTGGCCATGGATGACGGTTCCATGATGTTCAATCCCAAGGAAGTCACCCAGGAAGACGCCCGCGCGGTTCTGAAACGAGCCTGGGCCTGACCTCATTGCCCCGACACAACGGAATAGCGCCAGAAGTCGGGGCAGAATTGGCCTGGAGAATGAAAATGCGTTGCCAGAAAACATTCCATTCAAATCATTGAAATCAGCACTGGAAAAAGTGACAATTTGCTCTCACTGGCAGGGATGTAGCCGGGTCAGATATTTTCAATGAAATCAGGGCCTTGCATCTATGCGTACCGCATCATCCCGACGGCACCTGCCGATCGCCATCGCCTCTCTCACCTTTCTATTCGCTTTCGGGGCTGGCACAGATACCCTCGCCAGCGAGAATCATGGCTCCAAACAGACCGAACGGGTTGTCCGGCTTAACGTTTCTCCCAATGGTTATCCTCCCTACCTGATCAGCGAGAACGGCAACCAATCCGGCATCATGTGGGACGTGGTCACAGAGATTGCAGCCAGGCTGGACTACCAGGTGATGCCCGAGAAAATTCCCCGCAAGCGTGTGGATCAGATGCTTGCCGAGGGTTATATCGACGCCACTACCCGTGCAAAGGAGTGGACAGACAACCCCGATGAATTTGCCTTTACCGATCCTGTGGTGGATATCGAGGAGGTGCTGTTCGTCCCCAAAGACTCAGACCTGAAATTCGAAGTACCCGAAGACCTGTTTTCGCGCACACTGGTGACTCATCTGGGTTATCACTATCCGGCTCTGCAGCCCCATTTCAAGTCTGGCAAGATCAGGCGTTTTGATGTGTCCCGCGATAAGGACATGTTCAACTATGTGCTCCATGGAGACGACATGGACGCCGCCGTTGCCGACCGCCTTGTTGGCAAGTGGATCCTGCTGAGAGAAAACCTGCAGACAAAGTTTCGCAGCACACCAGCTGCCCTGAGCAAATACGGCTTCAGGTTGATGTTCAGAAAAGACTGGGAAGACTTTGCCGAAGACTTCAACCGTGAGCTTGAAGCGATGCGGGAGAACGGTGAGCTGGACGAAATCCTGTCGAACTACCGTTAACTCTCCCGCGTAGCCACGCTGCCTCTACTCCAGCCGCCTGAGCAACAACATGGGTGACACGCTCAATACGGGCTTCAGCTGCCAGCGGCCGAACAGCGCCAGTACCAGGGCACTGAGCAGCGGAATGGGCAGAATGGCCTGCCAGTGCCAGCGGAACTCTCCTTCAAACATCCTGAACTGCAGCGCCCACACAGCACCCTCTGCCGCTGCAACCCCGAGAATTCCGGCAAAAAAGCCCAGTAAGGCAAACTCCAGCATGGTGCTTCTGACCAGCAGCGACTGCCTGCCACCCAGGGTTCGCAACAGCGCTCCTTCCCGTTGCCGGTCCTGCATGGTTGCGCTGACCACCGCTGCCATGACCACCAGGGCTGCTGCAAGAATCAACGCCAGTATGGCTTCGATGGCCTGGGTCACCTGCCGCACAATTTCCTGAATGCGCTCGATTACATGGTCAATTTCCAGCACCGAGACTGTGGGAAATCTGCGGGAGAATTCGTTGAGCTCTGCTTTCATATCCGAAGGAAGGAAGAACGCCGTAATCCAGGTGGCAGGCATGTCTTCCAGCCCGCCGCCAGGCGGAAAGGCCATATAGAAATTGGGCTTCATGCTGTCCCACTGAACAGTCCGGATACTGGTCACGGTTTCTGTCACCGTGTCCGAGCCAATGGTGAAGCCAAGTTCATCGCCCACGTTGACCCCGAGCTTGCCGGCCAGCTCCGCCTCAATGGACACACCGTCGGTCCGGCCCTCTGCGAACCACTCACCTGCCACAATCTCATTATCGTCGGGCAACTGGTCCATCCAGGTCAGATTCAGCTCCCGGTTCAGAGCGCCGACCCGTTCCTCCTTGGTGACGGCTTCCTTGACCGGCTGGCCGTTCAACTCAGTGAGCCGGCCACGAACCATAGGGTACAACTGCTCCAGTGGGTGCCCCCGTTCTGACCAGAATTCGTCGACTTCATCCACCGCCTGCGGCGAGATATTGATCAGGAAGTGGTTCGGGGTATCTTCGGGTAACTGTGCCTGCCAGTCGTCCAGCAACGAAGTCCTTACCAGAATCAGTGTGGCTGCCAGCATCAGAGTCATGGCAAACACGGCTATCTGGGACATACTGGCCCGGCGATGGCGGTACAGCCCGACAAGTGCAAGCCTCCAGGCATTGCCGCCGCCGCTGATCTTGCGCAGGGTACTGACCAGCAACCATCCGAGTAATCCGAGCGCACCCAGCAGCAAGGCAAGGCCGCCCAGCAGCGACAACACCAGTGAAACCTCCCGGGCGTACATCCACACCAGCCCGAACACTGCAACCACCGCAATGACGAGGTCCGGAATGACTTCACGGCCAGACTCCCCGGGCTGGCTTCGCAATACCCGCATGGCCGGAACATTCCTCAGCCGGCGAATGGGCGGATAAGCAAAGGCAAACAGAGACACCAGTGCCGTCAACAGTGCCGGTGCCAGTGCGTTGGCATCCAACTGATAGTCGATCTGCTGTTCCAGCACATCTCCCAGCACACTGGACAGCAGCCAGTACAGAGGCAGGGCCACCAAAAGCCCGCCAATAGCGCCAACGATGCCCCACAGTGCCAGGCGCCGCAGGTACAAACGGCCGATGCCCTGGCTGCTCACACCCAGGGTTTTCAGCAGGGCGACGGTGTCTCTCTGGGAAAGCGCATACTGGCGGCTGGCCACCGCAACGGCGACCGCCGCCAGCATGACGGCCAGGCTGCCACCCAGCAACAGGAAACGTTCGGCCCGTTCAAGCGACTGGGAGAAGGTTTCGCCATCGCGCACCCCTTCCCACTCATGACTGGGTTCAAGCTGAGGCTGCAGCCAGCTGTAATAGTTATCAAGGTCAGCTTCTTCGCCAGCAAACAGGTACACATACTCCACCCGACTGCCTTCCTGGATCACACCGGTGGGTTCCACGTCGTCCACGTGCATCATCACCCGTGGAGCCAGTGAGGACATGCGGAATCCGCCATCGGGTTCGCGGACCAGCAGGCCGGAGATGGTCAGCTCGTGATTGCCCACCTCCAGGCTGTCGCCGATCTCAAGCTCCAGTAACCTCAGCAGTCGCGGATTTATCCACACCTCTCCGGGCCCGGGTCCATGGCCGACGGTCTGTCTGGGTGCATCCGCTCCCTCCTGGTACTCCACCTGGCCGCGCAGTGGGTATTGGTTATTGACTGCTTTGATGGACACCAACTGAAAATTATCAGCGCCGTAAACCATGGTTGAAAATTCGACCATGCGCGCGGTTTCAAGGCCCCGCCGCTCTGCTTCCTCTATCCAGGCATCCGGAACCGGGCGGCCATTTTCCGCTTCCAGCTGTCGGTCTGCGGCCAGAAAGGAACTCGCGGAGGATACCAGCGTACGTTGCAACTGACTGGCGAACAGTGCAATGGTAGCGACAGTGGCAACAGCGATGATCAGTGCTGACAGAACAACACGAACGTCTCTTTCCCGCCAGTCACGTCTGACCGACATAAGTTTCTTCGAAGCTGCCATCAGTTCACCGCTTCCTGCTGTTGTGCCGATGATGGTTCTGTCAGTATGCCGGCTTCAATATTGAACTGGCGGCCACAGCGGGCAGCAAGCCGCTCATCGTGTGTGACCATAACCAGAGTGGTGCCCTGTTCCCGGTTCAGGGTCATCAGCAGGTCTGACACATCGGCACCGGTGCGGTTGTCCAGGTTGCCCGTGGGTTCATCGGCAAACAGGATGGCCGGCTCCGAGGCAAAGGCCCTGGCAATGGCAACACGCTGCTGCTCTCCGCCGGAGAGCTGCCTGGGCGTATGGTAGAGCCGCTCACCAAGGCCGACCCGCTCAAGAAGTTCACGGGCCTGTGCTTCCGGGCTGTCAAAACCGCCAAGTTCCAGCGGCAGCATGACGTTTTCCAGTGCAGTCAGTGCCGGCAATAACTGGAACGACTGAAATACAAAGCCGACCCGGCGGGAGCGGAGTTTCGCCCGCTCGTCCTCACTGAGCTCGCTGATAACGGAACCATCCAGCTCGACTGTGCCCTCCGAAGGCGTATCCAGCCCTGCCAGCAGCCCCAGCAAGGTGGTCTTGCCGGAACCGGAGCGCCCGACAATCGCCACGGATTCACCGCGGTTGATTTCCAGACTGACCCCTTGCAAGATCGTCAACGTATCAGTTTCCAGGCTCACTTTGTGCGTCAGGTTACTGACCTTCAGCATGGGGCGCCGGCTTTCCGGTTTGTGATCACTTAAGTCGCTCACTGGCTCTCCGCAACGGTTGTATTTGAAACAGGTCCATCATGAATACGGTACTTTTACGCCTGAGATCAATAGTTTTCCTCGCTTTAATTTGTGTCTGTGTGCAAGCGCAGGCAAGCCAGAACACCGTGATGATATTCGGTGACAGTCTCAGTGCCGCCTATGGCGTGCAGACCGAGGAAGCCTGGGTGGCGCTGTTGGAGGAGCGCCTCGAAGAAGAAGGCCTTGATCAGTGGCAGGTGGTAAACGCCAGCATAAGCGGAGAAACCACCGACGGCGGCTTGCGGCGCTTGCCCGGACTGCTGGACAAAAACCAGCCTGACATTGTTATTCTCGAACTTGGCGGCAACGATGCATTGCGCGGTTTCCCGCCTGAGGTTATCCGCCAGAACCTGGCCAGCATGATTGAGCAGGTGAACGATGCCGGTGCCCGCGCCTTGCTGGTGGGTATGCAGATTCCTCCAAATTATGGCCAGCGCTACACCCGGGCCTTTGCCGACATCTATCCTGAACTGGCAGAGGAACAGGAAACCGAACTTGTGCCCTTTTTCCTGGACGGTATCTACGACCAGGAGGGTATGATGCAGGGTGATGATATTCATCCGACGGCCGAGGCCCAGGGCCGGCTACTGGATAACGTCTGGCCGGCACTGGAACCCATGCTCCGCCAGTAAACCCGATACTACTGCACCAATACCGCGCCGGCATGAACGACAGCCCGGCGTTCAGACCAGTAATAACCATCCCGGGCATGTTCGACAAAGCCAACGTGCCCACCCCAGCGGGGTGACTCCAGGCGGACATGGGCCCCGAGTTCCGCGCGGGATTCCGGGAAACAACGTCTGGACAGAAACGGGTCATCGGCCGCATTGACGATCAGCGACGGCACGCGGATGTCTTTCAGCTTCCAGAGTGCCGAGCAGTTCGACCAATAATCCTGTGCGTCCCGGAAACCGTGCAGCGGCGCGGTATAGCGGTCATCAAATTCATGGAAACTACGAATCGCTTCAAAGCCTACAGTATCGATGAGATCAGGAAACCGCCGCGATTTTTCTTCCATTTTTACCTGCAGATCCCGCAGAAAGCGCCGCATGTAGATACGCCGACTGGGCAAAGCCAGGGAATCGGCACTGCCGGCCAGGTCACAGGGCACCGAATAGGTAATGGCGCCACATATTCGACTATCTACCTGCTCTGACTGCTGGCCCAGGTACAGCAGAGTGAGATTGCCCCCCATGCTGAAACCAGAGAGAAACGCGGTTTTATAGCCCTTGCCCAGCCCGTGCCTGACCACCTGATCCAGGTCGCCGGTCGCACCACTGTGGTAGAAGCGGGGCTGACGATTCATCACCCCGCCACAGGAACGAAAATTCCACGCCAGCACATCCCAGCCTTCATTCAACAAGGCGCGGGCCATGCCAAGCATGTAGGACCGCTGGCTATTCCCCTCCAGGCCATGGGATAACACCGCCAGCCGATCACTGCCCTGGCGATACCAGTCCAGATGTAATTCGTCATTGTCATCGGTAGGCAGCACCTCACGCTCTGGCTCTCCGAGGACCACCTTGCGAAACAGTGTTGGCCATACCGACTGGATATGGCCGTTGCGCAGCCAGGGTGGTGGCCTGTAATCCAGATGCTGATAGTGCAAAATTTAACCTTTCAATTCATGGGGTTGACGCTTCCCGGGAAAATCCCTATTATGCGCGCCATTCCGACTTTGTTCCCCGATAGCTCAGTTGGTAGAGCAACGGACTGTTAATCCGTTTGTCGCTGGTTCGAGCCCAGCTCGGGGAGCCACTTACAGCACTTCCCCCCGCTGCATGAATTCCCGCAGCACTCTGAACAGAGTGATGCTATCTCTGGCTCCGGCCATCTCCCGAATGGAATGCATACCAAACTGCGGCACGCCGATATCCAGCGTTGTCACTCCCAGGTTGCCGGCGGTCAGCGGGCCAATGGTGCTGCCACAGCCCATATCGCTGCGCACCACAAAGGTCTGGTAGGGCAGGTCCAGCTCATCACTGATATGGCGATAAAGGGCGGCGGAGCGGCTATTGGTGGCATAACGCTGGTTGTGGTTGACCTTGATCACCGGCCCCTGATTGAGAATGGGGCCGTGATTCTCGTCATGCCGGTCCATATAATTGGGATGAATGCCGTGGGCATTGTCTGCCGAGATCATCATCGAACGCGCGATGGCTCTTGCCCTGCCCTTACCGCACCAGCGGTCCAGAACCGCAGACAGGAACGGGCCCTGAGCGCCTTCGGCGGACATGCTGCCGACTTCCTCGTGGTCGTTGCACACCAGCAATGCCGGCTCATCCCCTGATGACTCAATCAGCGACTGCAGCCCGATGTAACAGCTCAGCAGGTTATCCAGCCTGGCCGAGGCAATAAAATCGTCTCGCAGCCCCACTATCGACGCCGGCTGGGCATCGTAGAAGCCCAGTTCATAACCCAGGATCTTGCGAACACCAATGTCTGGCTGCTCCTCGACAAGCTGTTCGGTCAGCAGATCGGCGAAACGGGTAGTGTCATCCTCCGGCACCTGCATCAGCACCGGCGGCAGATCCGTTTGCGGATTCACGGTACGGTTGCTGTTTGCTTCCCGGTCAAGGTGAATAGCAAGGCTGGGGATGTAGGCTATGGCTTTGCGGAAATCCACCAATGTATCGTTCACCAGGCCCGACTCATCGACATAGGTGACCCGGCCGGCGAGGGAAAGATCCCGGTCAAACCAGGGATTCAACAGCACGCCGCCGTAGACCTCCACGCCCAACTGGAAAAAACCCTTGCGACGCAGTTCCGGATTCGGCTTTACCTTCAGGCATGGGCTGTCGGTGTGGGCACCCACCATACGAATACCCGCCTCGGCGACATCCCGACGGCCGGTCTGGAACGCTACAATGGATGAGCCATTGCGAATAGCGTAGTAGCCCTGCCCAGCGTCCAGACTCCAGTCCTCTTTTTCATCCAGTGCCTGGAAGCCGGCCTCGTCCAGCCGCTGTTTCATATCAGCGACTGCGTGCCATGGCGTGGGTGAGGCGTTCAGAAATTCGAGCAAATCGTTGTTAAATTCAGCGTGTTCCATGATGTCCCTGATAAACTGATAATTGCGGCGCCAGTATGGCATGATGGCGCCCAACGTCATATCCGTACAAAACGGCTGCCAGAGTGCAGCCCGGCTACCCGGAGAGTGTACCTTGCCCACACCACGTTTTCTCGATATTGAATACTGCCAGACCGACGACGTGCTGTTTCCCGTGGCCATGGCCTGGTCCCTGGAAGACGGACAGATGAAAACCGTTGTTATTGCCCCGGCCGACGAATGGATTCCCGAAGACGCCGACCTTGGCGATATTGACCTGCTCTACCTGGAAGAACAGGGCGTGCCGGTGATCGAACTGGCCCAGGAACTTCACCAGGACCTGCCTGACCAGACCGTTTACGTGGACGGCATGGACCCGGATGAAATCCTGGTGGACCTTATTTTCACCGCTGTCGGCATGGATGCACCCTTCGAAATTGCCGGCGTTGAAGAACTCATCACCACTATGCCCCGAGAGGATCTGGACGACCGCCGCCGCCAGTTGCTGTCAGACGAAGGCCTTCAGCCCCAACTGCCGGAAAACGGCGTTTATGCGTTACTTTTAATCGCCAGGGAAGAAGGCCTTATAGCGTAGCCTCACTGGCTACAACCACGCGAGCAGGGCGAACTGTGACTTGTGTCGACGTAACAATCAGTTACAGAAGGCAGAATCTGTCGGAATCCGACAATGCCAGGAAGCCTGACAACAATGAACACGCTGTTCCGACACATCTCCATGGCTGCACTGACAACGGCAGCCCTGCTGACGACGACAACCGCCATCGCCCAGGATAAACAATCCCGAGAAGGCATGACCTACATCGGGCTGCTGGGCACCATTCTCAACCACCGTTCGGTAGGCCAGAACACTCTCGAGACAGCGAATACTTCCACCGGCTCAATGGTGCTGGGCACCCATATCTCGGACCATTTCCATGTGGAAATTCGCGCAGGTGCCGGCACCACCACCGACGAAATCGATAACGAGCTGGAACTTGACATCGAATACTTCGCCAGCTGGTATATCGGCGGCCACTACCCGATTACCGACTACGCCAACGCCTACGCACAGTTCGGGTTCACTCATGTACAGGGTGAGGCCAGGCTGACGCCCCTTGGCAAGGCACGGGAGGACGATCCTGACGATCGCTCTCCTTATGCGTCTCTCGCCGACGAATACCCCGACAGCTCGTTCAGTGTCAGTTGGCTGGCTGGCCTGGATTTCGAAGTCATTGAAAACGGTTTTATTATGCTGGAAGGCGGCCGGCTGTTCGAGGACACCGAAACCGGCGCCAACACCTTCCAGTTTTCAACCGGTGTCAGATATGAGTTCTGATATGCCAGCAACGATGAATTCGCGCATTGCGCTGAAAATCCCGGTCGAGCGTGTCCCCGGTCACTTCTTCAATGGCGAACTCTTCCTGCAGGCCCTCATCCAGTCGGAACCGCCTGAAATTAGTCGAGAAAATCAATAGCCCCTCAGACGTCAACCGCTGCATCGCCTGGCGAATCATCCGCCCGTGATCTTTCTGGATATCCAGCACCCCGGCCATCCTCGCCGAATTCGAGAAGGTGGGTGGGTCCATGAAGATCAGGTCAAACCGCTGATCGGGGGTTGGCCTTGAGGACAGCCATTCCAGGCAGTCCGCCTGCTCCACCCTGTGATGGGACGCATCCGCACCGTTAAGCGCCAGGTTCTCTTGCGCCCAGTTTACGTAGGTTCTGGACATGTCCAGGCTCAGGGAACGGGTTGCGCCACCCACCGCAGCATGCACTGTAGCGGCACCTGTATAGCAGAACAGATTCAGAAATCGCTTACCCGCGGCATGTTGCTGAATCCAGTGCCGCACCGGCCGATGGTCGAGAAACAGGCCGGTATCCAGGTAGTCTTTCAGGTTCACCTTAAGCACACAGCCATGTTCGTGGACATTGAAAAACTCTCCGCTGGCGGCCTGCTTTTCGTACTGGCTGGTGCCGGTCTGCCTTTGGCGCTGCTTGCACACCATCGCCTCCCGGTCCACGCCGATAGCATCCGGAATCACCGCCAGCGCTTCTGCAAGCCGCTCCCGGGCGGAGCGTTCATCCACCGTTTTCGGTGCCGCATACTCCTGTACATGAACCCTGCCCTCATAGATATCGATGGCCAGGGCGAATTCCGGCATATCCGCATCGTACAGGCGGTAGCAGCCGAGACCCTGTTTGCGGGCCCACTGGCCTACCGTCTTCAGGTTCTTCTTCAGACGGTTGCGCAACATGGCGGCGCGTTCTTCATTGGCAATCCGGGGCGTTACCTCGCCGGGCACATCCGGCTCCCTTGGTGTCATATAGCTGACTTCGTCTACATTGAACAGCAGCAGTTGCGCCGGCAACTTGCCATTGTATAGACGATACTGCTTGTAGCTGCGCAGGCCTATGGATTTACCGTATTCGGGCGCGCCGGTGAAGACTCCCAGCCGCCAACCCGGCAATTCAGACTTCACGGCTTCGCCCAGGCGTCGGTACAGATTACCCAGCTCCTTACGTTCGCTCAGGCGTTCGCCATAGGGCGGGTTCACCAGCACCAGTCCCTGAGATGTCCAGTCTTCACCACGCCTGAATTCATCAACGGACCGCTGTTCAACCTTAACGATGCTCTCGAGTCCGGCCCGCTGAAGGTTGTTTCCGGCGGTTTGTATTACACCCCGGTCCTGGTCAAAGCCCAGGAACAAGGGAACACGGCCCTTAATGCCCTGCCTGCCTTCGTATGCACGCCTCTCGGCCTCCTGGCGCAACGCAAGCCACAAATCCGGCTGATGCCCCAGCCAGCGTTCAAAACCAAAACGCTCCCGCTTGCGGCCGGGCGCCAGGTCCAGCGCCATCATGGCGGCTTCAATCACCAGGGTGCCGGAACCACACATGGGATCTATGAAGTCACCGCCCGCTTTTGCCAGTTCCGGCCAACCGCTTCTGATCAATAAGGCTGCCGCAAGGTTCTCCTTCAGTGGCGCAGCGCCCTTCTCCGTGCGATAGCCACGCTTGTGCAGGCTTTCACCGCTCAGATCAATACCCACCGACAACTTGCCGCGATTCAGCCGCGCCGACACGGTAACATCCGGATTCTTTGCATCCACCGAGGGCCGCTGGCCGCTAGCGCTGCGCAAGCGGTCGACAATGCCGTCCTTGACGCGCTGGGCACCGTACTGGGTGTTGCGAATGGCCTCGTTCTGGCCGACAAAGTTAACGCGGAAACTGCCGTTGACGGGAATATGATCCTGCCACTCCAGATCGGTAACACCACCAAGCATCTGATCACCGGAAGTGGCATCAACATCTGCCAGGTGCAGGATGACCCGGTTTGCCAGCCTCGACCACAGGCAGACGCGATAGCCGCTCTCAAGGTTGCCGTTGGCCCAGACACCTGCCGGCGCATTACGGACCGGATCCATACCAAAGGAGCGCAACTCGTCCTCCAGCAGATACTCCAGGCCCTTGGGGCAGGTTACAAAAAAGTTAAGGTCTGACACGTTCGACTCCTGAGTCGTTTCTGGTGTGGCTAAAAACGTGGAATAGCGCATTATCCCGGGTTTTCCACGGTTTGTTATGTCACATAACTATAAGAGAAGCTTCATATAGATGAAATAAATAGTGTACAACAGCGCCAGCTTGGTCTTACCTTGTAAGTGACGCGTCGTTCCGGGAGCCCGAAAAAAGGCTCTCTGTTAACAGGATCCTGACTGCTCTGGCCATACCTGACAATAGTGGGTTACCCCGGAAGGGTTGCCCCAGTCCTGGCCACTGCAGGTGTGTATACGCTTGTTCTGTTAATCCATCAGTGAGGAACGGCATGAAAAGACAGAAAAGAGATATGTACGCTCGTGCATTCAAACGGGGTTATCTGGCCGGCGTGTCCGGTAAAGCAAAAGACAGTTGCCCGTTGGAACAACCAGAAGTTCGCCAGGAATGGCTCAACGGGTGGCGAGAGGGCCGCACAGATCAATGGGAGGGCATGACCGGCGTATCCGGTATCCACAAGCTGGCAAACGTAACGGCGTGACGCTGTTTGCCAAAGCCCCGAATCTTTAATCTGATCTTTCAACAACAGACAATTTGACGCAGTACTCGTAGCAACCCAAACGGGTCCTCCCGACCCGTACCATGCGAAGAAGCGCCACGGGGTCAATTCCCCGCACGGGCCCGCTAAGCGGGCCCACTCTATTTTGGCCCACCGTTTTCATATGTCTTTCACCCCAGCCGGCGAATTGCTTCAACCGACTCCCTGATAAGTGCCGGCCCACGGTAGATGAAGCCTGTGTATACCTGCACCAGCTTTGCCCCGGCCCGGATCTTTGCCGCCGCGCTGTCGCCGTCGGTGATGCCGCCCACCCCGATAATCGGCAAGGTATCGCCCAACTCGGCATAAAGCGCCTGAATCACCCGTGTTGACGGCTCCCGTACCGGCGCACCACTGAGACCACCTGCCTCCTCTGCATACTGGTGTCCGGCGACAGCGTCACGGCTTATGGTGGTATTCGTTGCAATGACGCCATCTAGCCCTGACTCTTTCAGCGCCCCGGCGACAAACCGGATACCCTCGTCGTCCATATCCGGGGCAATTTTCACTGCCAGCGGCACATAACGGCCATGCTGCTTCTCACAGCGGGCCTGTTCGTCCTTGATGGCATGCATCAGGCCTTTCAGCGAATCGCCAAACTGCAGATCCCGCAGTCCAGGCGTATTGGGCGATGACACATTGACGGTGATGTAGTCGGCACGGGAGTACACCGCTGCGACACCTTTACGATAATCCGATTCGGACTCCTCGTTGGGTGTTACCTTGTTTTTACCCACATTAATGCCAAGAACACCGGAATAGTGCTTTTTGTCCACGCGCTCAATCAGGTGTTCAAGACCCTGGTTGTTGAAGCCCATCCGGTTAATAAGAGCCTGATGCTCAGAGAGCCGGAACATGCGAGGCCTGGGATTTCCTGGCTGAGCAAGGGGCGTAACCGTGCCCACCTCGATAAACCCAAAACCCAACGCTCCCAACGCATCAAGATGGTCCGCATTCTTATCCAGGCCAGCAGCCAGACCAACCGGATTGGGAAAATCCAGCCCCATCACTCTCACGGGCAACGGGGGCGGCTGGGTAATGAAAGCCTTGAGAAGTCCGAGTTTTCCGGCTATATCCAGGCCAGACAGGGTCAGATTATGGGCGGTTTCCGGTGGCAGTCGGAACAACAATTCGCGCATAATGCCATACATAGAGAATCTCCCTGATCGAGAATGACGCGGAGTATACCGGAACTTTTCCACAGCATCGCCCTACACCACTTATATGACGGTTAAACGGCTGTAGCGTTAAGGTGTTGTGACCTTTTCCACGGAATCTGTGGATAACCCTGTTGAAAATTGCTGGGCAACGCCGTCGAACCCTTGATATCCGCGCCAGCCTACAAATTGATCATTTTTTGATCAGTTATTTTTTTCTTATATATCAATTGGTTAAACTTATTTTTATCTCCGAGGGCGTACTGGAGACATACGATGTTACTTTGAGGCCTGTCCCCGATGATGTGCATAAATCATCCAGGTCCCTTGTTGGCGAATCGCTTGAAGCGCTTGCCGATAACCTCCTTATACTGGCCCTCTCAGCCACCGGAGCAACATAATGAAAGATCACCGGAACCATTCCGCAGAACACCGGGAAATCCTCTCTGAGGAACGCAGAGCGGCTTCCAGAGTGACCGTCGTCGGCATGATTCTGGATGCCGCTCTGGGCGTCATCAAGGTCATCGGTGGCGCACTGTTCCATTCCCAGGCTTTGCTGGTCGACGGTATTCACTCATTCAGCGATGTGATCTCGGATCTTGTGGTACTGGGTGTCATGCGCGTATCCCGCCAGGGTCCAGATGCCGACCACCCCTACGGCCATCAGCGTATCGAGACAATGGGTACCATGGTATTGGGCAGCTTCCTGATTGCAGTCGGTGCAGCACTGGCGTGGGACAATACCCTTCGTCTTATGGGCGAAGGTGCCACAGACCTTCCCGAGTGGCCAATTCTCGTTGCCGCTGCCGTATCGGTGGGGAGCAAGGAATGGATCTACCGCTACACCCGTCAAATCGGTATCAGAATTCATTCGGACCTTATCATTGCCAATGCCTGGCACAGTCGCACCGATGCCTTTTCATCAGTGATCGTACTCTTTTCCACAATCGGCGCCATGCTCGGCTACATCTGGCTTGATGTTCTGGCTGCCGTGGTTATTTCCGCCATCATTATTCACATTGGCTGGAAGTTTACCTGGGACAGCGTCAAGGAACTGGTCGATACGGGCCTGTCACCGGAGGATACCGAACTGCTGAAGGAAACCGCCATGGGTATCGATGGCGTGCGCAATGTTCACGAGCTCCGTAGCCGTCGCATGGGCCACGATATAATGCTGGATGTGCACCTGGTGGTGCGGCCGGAAATCAGTGTTTCCGAGGGGCACCAGATCGGGATGCAGATGGTGTCCGCCATGCGGGAGCAACTGGACAATATTCTCGATATCAATTTCCATATCGATGCCGAAAATGACGAAGACCACCCCCAGACCTCGGAACAGCTGCCCAGCCGCGAAGAGATCAGGGAGACGTTAAACAGGCATATCGACAAACTGCCGCCAAACAGCAGGCTCCGGCTCCACTACCTGCGCAACAAGGTTCACATGGAACTGTTTATGGAGATTCCGGAATCCGAAGCGCTTCCGGACGCCCATAGAATCAGCCGGGAGTTGGGACACTACCCCTGGTTTGGCAGCCTGCGAATCTGGCATGCTCACACGGATCATCAATCGGTCACCTAACGGCGGCGATTGTCCTCCATGCGGGACAGGAATTCCTGCATGATCAGCGTGTATAACTCGCCCCCCAGGAAGCGGTCTTCCACCCCGGCGTCGATGCTGGGGTTGTCATTAACCTCGATCACCGCGACCCGGTTGCCGGACTGTTTGATATCCACGCCGTAGAGCCCGTTACCGATCAGCCGGGTTGCGTTCAGCGCAGCCTGGATTACGTTCCTGGGTACCTCGTAGGTGGGCATGGTTTCGAAACCGCCGCTGTCCACTTCCGCACCACCATGCTGGTAGATCTGCCAGTGGCCCTGCACCATAAAGTATTTGCAGGCATAGATAGCCCTGCCGCCCAGAACGCCGATGCGCCAGTCATAGTCGGTGTAGAGGTATTCCTGGGCCAGCACCAGGGCAGATTGCCTGAACAGCTCCTTCAGGCCGGACCGCAGGGACTTTTCATCCTCCGGCTTGGTGACACCCCTGGAAAACGCACCGTCCGGAATCTTGATAACCGCAGGAAAGCCCAGTTCACGCATGACCTGCTCAGCGCTGTCCTTCTGATCCTTGGACAGAATCAGGGTTTTCGGTGTCGGAATCTTGTTGTTCTTTAACAAGTCCGCCAGATAAACCTTGTTGGTACAACGAAGGATCGACACAGGATCGTCAATCACCACCATACCCTCAGCCTCAGCCTTCCGGGCAAAACGGTAGGTGTGATGATCGATGGCTGTTGTCTCGCGAATAAACAGGCCGTCGTATTCCGGTAGTCGCATATAATCACGACGGCTGATCTGTTCGACATTTATGCCAAGCTTACGGCCGGCTTTCTCGAATTTATTCAGCGCCTCTTTGTCACTGGGCGGCATTTCCTCTTCCGCGTTGACCAGCATCGCCAGATCAAACCGATAACGGCGGCGTGAGCGTGGCTTACGCCAGACCATGCTGCTGAACCGGTCAAACGCTGCGGCGAAGTCGTCCTGTTCTTTACCTTTGAGGTCAGCCGGACAGCCTGGCTTCATGGAAGCGATCTGCCAGGATTTTCCCCGGCGAAAAACCACTTCCAGGATCGGGCACGGAAAGCGGTCAAACAACGCCCGGGCGACCGGTTTCAGATCCGCATGCTCAGCCTGGCCAAAATAGGTACGGATGCGCACTTCAAGGGTTGCGTTCTTGTCGTCAGCCGCGGGCTCAATCTCGGAGCCGGACGCCTCGAGCCAGTTAATAACGCTGTCATCCAGTTCATCCAGTTGCAGAGAGAACAGGCCCTTGCGGCTGAGGTCATTCAGTGTCATGACCGACGGAACAACATGGTGACCACGGGCTTCGGCCAGCAACGAGCAATAATAACCCCGGCTGAGGTAACGGGCACTCTGACACAGGTTGATAACCCGAACCCGGCTGGAGGCCGGTGCGGTAAACTGGAGATACTGATCGAAAGTCAGTACATCTTCGCTGGGGTAATAAGGTGCCCAATCCCTGGCCCGGTCAACAACAATCAGTAAACGTGACATCAGCGGCATTCCTCCCTGAGAGCGGAGCCGGATAGCAGGTGAAGAACAGGACGGGCCCGAGATAGCGACGCCTGCCGAATGTCGCAACAATACGCCGGAACGCACTGGTCTACAATTAGCAGCAAATGCGTGCTTTTACTCATGTTTGCCTGCTTCCGGCGAGATCGGCACTCACTCATAATAGCCGCGACCATTGAATCCGGCCAAGCCGCCAATTTTGCGTTATCCAGAGCCTTTAACCATGACATCACTTCGATTCCGTCACGCCACCAGTGAAGACCTGGACGCTCTGGTAAAGCTGGAAAATCGCTGCTTCAGCGAAGATCGCATTTCCCGGCGCAGCTTCCGCCGCTTTCTGGACATGCCCCGTGACAGGCTTATTGTCGCCGTGGATGGAGAGGAACTGATCGGCTACTGCCTGGTACTGATGAGTGCAGCTACCAGGCTGGCACGAATCTATTCCATTGCCGTGGCACCATCAGAACGGGGCCGTAACATTGGCGAGCGACTGGTTCGCGAGGCCGAAACCGCAGCGGCCGACGCCGGCCGTATCGTGATGCGCCTGGAAGTTCGGGAAGACAACGCACCTGCCATCCGTCTGTACCGACGCCTGGGCTATCGTCAGTTCGGCACCTACCGGGACTACTACGAAGACCACGGCACCGCCCTGCGCTTTGAACGGCGTATTCTGTACTACGCCCCGTCACGGGAATTTCCCGCCGTGCCTTATTACCCCCAGACCACCGAATTCTCGTGCGGCCCGGCAGCCCTGATCATGGCGATGGCCACGCTGGATGAACAGCAGCCCATGACCACTCTGGAAGAACTGAAACTCTGGCGCGAAGCCACCACCATCTTCATGCTCGCCGGCCACGGCGGCTGCGGCCCCCATGGCCTGGCACTGGCCGCCTGGCACCGGGGTTTCCATGCCAGTGCCTATATCAGCAAGGAAGGGGCCCTGTTCAAGGACACGGTTCGCAACGACGACAAGAAACGGGTACTGGAACTGGTACACGAGGGTTTTCTGCATGATATCGGCCAGACCGGCATCGAACTCCACCACGACCCGCTGACCCTGGACGGCCTTCAGGCGGCACTCCACGATGGCCGCGTTCCGGTGATTCTGATCAGCACCTGGCAACTGAACCGCAGCCGTGTGCCCCACTGGGTAACGGTCTGTGCCATCGATGATCAGTTTGTCTATCTCCATGACCCGGAGATAGACACCGAGATTGGCGAAACCGTCGCCGACAAGCAATACCTGCCGGTCGACCGCCGGGTGTTTGACCGCATGTCCCGCTACGGCAAGAACCAGCCTTTGCAGGCCGCGGTTATCGTTGGACCCAAGCGATAATGCCAAAGCTTAAACGAGCTCTGCCGGGCACCCCTTGCAAAACCGTGGAGCGCCAGGGATGGCGCGACCGAGCCCTACAGGGATGTATTTACGGGCGTGTTTTGCAAGGGGTGCCCGGCAGTGCGGATCCCCAAAAGCAGCAGGCTAAATAGGCACGAACCAAATCAGCCAGTGCGCAAAGCAGCTTCTTTAAGCTCCGAAATATCATCCCGCAACCGAGCTGCCGTCTCGAAATCCAGGTCAGCGGCGGCCTTGTACATGTCGTCTTCCAGGCGCGTAATCTCCTTGAGGACCTCCTCCGGAGAACGATTACCGGCCTTCGCACGGTACTTTTCCGCTTCCTCGGCAGCCTTCTCACCCGGACGCTCCGCCTTGCGACGACCGCGGCTGCCGCCACCGCCGGCACCCTCCATGATATCCGCGATCTTCTTGTTCAGGCCCTGAGGTGTGATGCCGTGCGCTTCGTTGTGCGCGGCCTGTTTGGCCCGGCGGCGCTCGGTTTCGTCAATAGCCCGCTGCATGGAACCGGTGATGCGGTCACCGTACAAAATCGCCTTGCCATGAAGATTCCGGGCCGCCCGACCAATAGTCTGGATCAACGAACGTTCGGAGCGCAGGAAGCCTTCTTTATCGGCATCCAGTATGGAAACCAGTGACACTTCCGGCATATCCAGGCCCTCACGCAGCAGGTTGATGCCCACCAGAACATCAAACTCGCCCCGGCGCAGGTCGCGGATAATTTCCACCCGCTCTACAGTATCGATGTCAGAGTGCAGGTAACGAACGCGGATGTCGTGCTCCATCAGGAAGTCGGTAAGATCTTCCGCCATCCGTTTGGTCAGGGTAGTCACCAGAACCCTTTCCTTCACATTGGTGCGCAGGCGGATTTCTGACAACAGGTCGTCCACCTGGGTAGAAGCCGGGCGCACCTCGATTTCCGGGTCCAGCAGACCGGTAGGCCGGACCACCTGCTCCACCACCTGACCGGCGTGTTCCGCTTCGTAATTGCCGGGGGTGGCGGAGACGAACAGCATCTGCGGTGCAATGCGTTCCCACTCGTCAAACCGCATGGGCCGGTTATCCAGAGCCGAGGGTAACCGGAAGCCGTATTCCACCAGTGTTTCCTTACGAGAACGGTCCCCTTTATACATCGCGCCGATCTGGGGAATGGTGACGTGGGATTCGTCCACCACCAGCAGCGCGTTTGGTGGCAGGTAATCAAATAACGTGGGCGGTGCCTCGCCCGGACGGCGCCCGGACAGGTAGCGTGAGTAGTTCTCGATGCCGTTGCAGTAGCCCAACTCCAGCATCATCTCAATATCGTAGCGGGTGCGCTCTTCCAGCCGCTGGGCCTCGACCAGGCGGTTATTGTCCCGCAGTTGCTGAAGCCGTTCATCCAGTTCCACCTTGATGTGCTCAACGGCATCCAGCACTGTCTGGCGAGGCGTGACATAGTGAGACTTGGGATAGATGGTAACCCGTGGCACCCTGCGGAGGACTTCCCCGGTCAACGGATCGAAGTAACTCGGGTTTTCCACCTCGTCATCGAACAACTCAATAC
>JBHEPI010000016.1:0-11117 GCA_046260345.1 Marinobacter sp.
CCCTGGATTCCACCCTGTCCCTGCAGTAGAAACGGGAGTCTGAATATGCTGGAAACTGTTGTTCGATTTTTTCAGGAAGGTGGCCCCTTCATGTACCCGATTGCCATTGTGCTGACCATTGGCCTGGCAATCACCATAGAACGTTTCGTGTACCTGGCCTCGGTGCGGCGCCGCAACCGGCTGGCATTCGAGAAAGGCATACTGCCACTGCTGCGCAAGCGGGATTACCAGCGGGCCATGAAAGCGGCCACCGGGTCCGACAGCGCTATCGCTTCTATCATGAGTGCCGGAATTGGCCGGCTGCTGAACAATCACCCCCGTGAGGATGTGGAATACGCCATGGAAGAGGGGCTGATGGAGGTATTGCCACGGTTGGAAAAGCGTACCCAGTACCTTGCCACCCTGGCCAATATTGCCACTCTGCTGGGGCTGCTCGGCACCATCATCGGCCTGATTGCCGCCTTTACGGCAGTGGCTGCGGCGGATCCGTCGCAGAAGGCAACCTTGCTTTCGGAAAGCATTTCCGTGGCGATGAACACCACGGCCTTCGGATTGATGTCCGCCATACCGTTGCTGATGTTCCACGCGCTGCTGCAGACCCGCACCAACGAGATTGTCGACAGTTTTGAAATGGCCGGCGTGAAACTGCTGAACATTATTTCCGAGCAGGCATCACCTTCATCCTCACCAGGGCAATCCGCCGCCTGAGCCGGGGTTTCGCAGTATGAGACGAAAGCATCGCAGGCTTACCAGTAATCCCGAGCTGGACATCACGGCGTTCCTGAACCTGATGATTGTGCTGGTTCCGGTTCTGTTGCTGGGTATGGTGTTCAGCCAGATCCGTATGATTGAGCTGAATTTTCCCGGCATGGAAGCGGGTGAGGCGCCCGAGGCGGAGGAGCTGCGGCTGGTGGTTGCCCTGATACCGGACGGGCTGGAAGTCCTGGACAGTGAGCGGGGCGTGATCAAAACACTGCCCCTGGTAGAGGGCGAGCAGGATTTTGACGGCTTGCGGGAAACCCTGAAGCTGGTCAAGAAACGGGTGCCCGACAAGACCGATATCGTCCTTGAGGTCGGCCCGGATATTGATTATCAGACCCTGGTCACTGCCATGGACACCCTGCGCTCCTATCAGGCAGTGGTGGCCGCCAGCGTGGTGGAAGGGGAGCTGTTTCCCGACGTTGCGCTGGCGGATGCGCCGGAAGACCGGGTGTTGTCCGATGCCGGGGAGGGCGTATGAAAACATCCCGTCGCGCCCGCCGGATGCAGCGCCACTACGGCCGTATGCACCGGCCCGGTGGCCTGAACCTGGTGTCACTGATGGATATTTTCACCATCCTGGTTTTCTTTCTGATGGTGAGCTCTTCCGACGTCAAGGTGATGCAGAATACCGCCGACGTGCCGCTGCCGGAGTCCACTGCCGAGAAGGACGCCGTGGAATCGATGATGGTGCAGGTTATCGGCCAGTCCGTCTTGGTACAGGGCCGTGAAGTGGCCCGGCTGGATGGCATCGAAACCGGCGACAAGACCATTGGCGGTCTGGCAGAAGAGCTTGCCTGGGTACGGGAGCGCCGGGGCGAGGTGCCGGAGCAGGGTCATGAAGTGACCATTATGGCTGCTCGTTCAACGGATTACCGCCTGCTAAGAAAGATCATGCAGACCTGCATTGACGAAGATTTCCGCAAGGTAAGGCTGGCGGTGGAGTCGGCCAGGGAGGTGGGTAGTGGCTGATCGTCAGAGCCTGTCTTCCGGCCTTCCATGGGGCGTAGAGAAAGGCGAGAATCGCCGTTTCCTGTTGGCCCTGCTGGTCATGTTGGCGGTGTTCCTGCCGCCTGCATTGCTGATTCCGACGCTGAATCTGCCGGAACCGGACCGCAATGAAGCGGAGGAGATTCCGCCTCAACTCGCCCGGATGGTGGAACAGCCGGAACCTCCGGAACCGGTATCGCTGCCGGAACCCGAGCCGGAGCCGGAGCCGGAACCTGAGCCGACCGAACCCGATGTGCCAGAACCGGAGGCCCCGGCACCTTCCATTGCAGACACTTCGGAAGAGACCCCTTCGCCAGAGCAGCCAGAGCCCGCAGAGCCGAAGCAGACCGCGGAGCAGGCCCGCGAGACCGCCTCCCGGTCAGGCCTGCTGGCGATGAAGGACCAGCTTGCCAGTATGCGCACACCGTCGCCGGAGCCGACGGAAACTCTGACCGCCAATGTGGCGGCTGATGACGGGCGCGACCCCGGGGATCGGTCCGGCGCTGACGCGGACCGGGACGCGGCCCTGGCCGGCAGCGGCGGTGTGAGCCGTGAAGCGGGCCCGGAGTCCGACGTGGCGGTGGCGGGCCATCAGGTCCGGGAGGTTGAGGTGGCACAGGAAGCGGCGCCTGAGCCTGAGCCGGCACCGGCGGCGGATTCCGGACCGGGCAAGCGGGCCATGAGCAATATCCGGCAGGTATTTGATGCCCGCAAAACCGCGCTTTATTCCCTTTACCGCCGGGAACTGAGGCAGGATCCGACTCTCGAGGGCAAGCTGGAGCTGGAGCTGGTGATCGAACCGGATGGCTCGGTATCCCGCTGCGATGTGGTGAACTCGGAGCTGGATAACGAAAGCCTGGAGCAGCGAATTGCCACCCGGGTGCGCCTGTTCAACTTTGGTGAAGACGATGTGGAAACCCGCACCGTGAGGTTCCCCATCGACTTTCTGCCTGGTTAGCGCTCAATAGTGATCTTCGGCAGGCTGGGTTTGCTGATGGACATTTTCTGGCTGGGCGCAATCACCTTCGCCTCCCCGGCAACGATCTGTTCATCGTTCTGGTTGCGCACATCGCAGGCGAGGGTGACGCGGTTCCTGCGGCCCTTGGCCAGTACTTTGAGGTTGACCGTGAGGGTGTCATCCAGCCTTACCGGCCGCTTGAACGACAGGCTCTGCTCCAGGTAGATCGTGCCCGGGCCCGGCATTACGGTTGCCAGGGCTGCTGAAATCAATGAACCGCTCCACATCCCGTGTGCAATACGTTCCCTGAACATGGAATCGGCGGCAAACTCGGAATCCAGGTGTACCGGGTTAATATCACCGGACACCGCCGCAAAAAGCACCAGTTCGTCCTCGGTCAGTGTTTTTACATAGGTTGCAGAGTCGCCTTCCTGAAGTTCGTTGTAGGTAATGTTTTCAAGTGTATCGAGGGTTTCGCTCATACGGGGTCCGCCGGAGATCCTGGTGGGTGAATGGTCAATTGGGTCATCGGTTATAAGAGCTACAGATCTGCTTCGAAAACTACCTCATCGTTCACAAAACTGCTATTCTCTCCCGACTTTTCGAGGCTGATACTTTTGTCTGGTTGATTTTTTGATCAGTTCGATATCGGTACACATTACAAGCACAAATGCCCCACAGGAGATGGTGATGGATTTTGAGCAGTTCTATCAGGACAAATACCCGGCCGGTGTTCCCCACAGCGTAGACCTGGACAAGTACACCAGCATGGTGGATGTGTTTGATCAGGCGGTAAAGAAGTACGCTGACCGGCCTGCATTCAGTGCTGTTGGCGCTACGCTCACTTATCGCGATCTGGACACTCAGAGCCGTAACTTTGCTGCCTGGCTGCAGAACAAGACCGACCTCAAACCAGGGGACCGCATCGCCGTCCAGATGCCCAATGTTTCCCAGTACCCGGTTGTCGTCTTCGGTGCCATGCGCGCCGGCCTGATTGTGGTGAACACCAACCCGCTGTACACCACCCGCGAGATGGAGCACCAGTTCAACGATTCCGGCGCCAAGGCACTGGTGGTGCTGGCCAACATGGCTGACAACGCCGAGAAAGTGCTTCCCCATACCGGCATCGAGCACGTCATTGTAACCGAAATTGCCGACATGCATTCCCCGCTGAAGCGCACGCTGATGAACGCCGCGGTTAAACACCTGAAGAAAATGGTGCCGGCCTATAATCTGCCACAGGCCCATAAATTACCAGCGGTTCTCAGTGCCGGCAGCAAGGAAAAGTTTACCCCGGTTGAGTGCAAGAAGGACGATATCGCGGTATTACAGTACACCGGCGGCACCACCGGTGTGGCCAAGGGTGCCATGCTGACCCACGGCAACCTGGTGGCCAACCTGCTGCAGGTTCGCCCGATGATGGAAGACACGGTGGAAGAGGGCAAGGAAGTGGTGATCGCTCCGCTGCCGCTGTACCACATCTACTCGTTTACCCTGAACTGCGGCATCATGCTGGAAGCCGGCGCCCACAACGTTCTGATCCCGAACCCGAGGGATATCCCCGGCTTCGTCAAGGAACTCAAGAACCACAGGTTTACCGCGTTCCTGGGCCTGAACACGCTGTTTGTGGCGCTGTGCAATAACGAAGAGTTCCAGGACCTGGACTTCAGTGGCCTTAAACTGACCTCGTCCGGCGGCATGGCGCTGACCAGCGATACCGCCAAGATGTGGCAGCGTGTCACTGGCTGTGAAATCGCCGAAGGCTACGGTATGACCGAGACCTCGCCGGTGGTTACCTTCAACCCCAACAGTGCCATTCAACTGGGCACCATTGGCCTGCCGATTCCGGGCACCGAAGTTAAAACCATCGACGACGACGGCAAGGAAACCCCCATTGGTGAGCCGGGTGAACTTTGCGTGAAAGGCCCGCAGGTCATGCGTGGCTACTGGCAGCGCCCGGAGGATACCCAGAAGTCCTTTACCGACGACGGTTTCCTGCAGACCGGCGACATTGCCCTGATCCAGGAAGATGGCTACATCCGTATTGTTGACCGCAAGAAAGACATGATCATCGTGTCCGGCTTTAACGTGTTCCCGAACGAGATCGAAGATGTTGTGAGCGGTCACCCCAAAGTGGTTGAATGTGCCGCTGTCGGGGTAGAAGATGCCAGGAGCGGCGAGGCCGTGAAGGTTTACCTGGTGCCCACTGCAGAGGGGGTCACAGAGAACGAGCTGAAAGAGTTCTGCCGCGAGCGTCTGACGGCGTATAAGGTGCCCAAGTCGTTCGTGTTCCGCGACGAGCTGCCGAAGACCAACGTTGGCAAGATCCTTCGCCGCGAACTCCGGGACGAAGCCAGTAACAAGTAAAGGACCCGATGACGCAAGCTCCACCAGAACAGCCCGCGAATACGTCAGACCGCAAGGCGGCCGCCAGGGCCGCCCTGCATAAACCTGTGACGTTTCCTTCGTGGCTGCCGGTTTCGGAGCGGGTCGATGATATCCGCGAGGCCATTGAGCAGAACCAGGTGGTGATCATCGCCGGTGAGACCGGTTCCGGTAAAACCACCCAGATTCCCAAGATCTGCATGAACATTGGCCGCGGTATCCGCGGCCTGATTGGCCATACCCAGCCGCGGCGGCTCGCTGCCCGGACGGTCGCCAGCCGTATCGCCGAGGAGCTCGGGGAGCAGACCGGCGGTCAGGTGGGTTATCAGGTGCGGTTCACCGATACTACGTCAGACCAGTCACGCCTCAAGGTGATGACCGACGGTATTCTGCTGGCGGAAGTTCAGCACGACCGTTTCCTCGAACGTTACGACACCCTGATCATCGATGAGGCCCACGAACGAAGCCTCAATATCGATTTTCTGATGGGTTACCTGCGCCAGCTGCTGCCAAAACGCCCGGACCTGAAGGTGATTATTACCTCCGCCACCATTGAGGTGGAGCGGTTCAGCCAGTTCTTCAACGATGCGCCAGTGATCGAGGTCAGCGGCCGCACCTTTCCGGTGGAGGTCCGTTACCGCCCGCTGACCGGTGACGAAGACGACCGCGACCAGGGCTGGACCGACGGTGTGATTCGAGCCATGGAGGAAATCGAGCAGCACGAGCGGACGGAAAAGCAGCCGCCGGGGGATGTGCTGGTGTTCCTCCCCGGTGAACGGGAGATACGCACTCTGAGCAAGGTGCTGCGCCATGCAGACCTGCGCCATACAGAAGTGTTACCGCTGTATTCCCGCCTCAGTAACCAGGAGCAGAACCGGATATTCCAGAGCCATCGGGGCCGTCGCATGGTGCTGTCCACCAATGTGGCGGAAACCTCCCTGACGGTGCCGGGCATACGCTACGTCATCGATACCGGTGTTGCCCGGATCAGCCGTTACAGCGTGCGTTCCAAAATTCAGCGATTACCAATTGAGCCCGTGTCCCAGGCCAGTGCCAACCAGCGGGCAGGGCGGTGTGGCCGTGTGGCGCCGGGGATCTGTTTCCGGCTGTACGATGAAACCGATTTCATTAACCGGCCGGAGTACACCGACCCGGAAATTCTGCGTACCAACCTGGCGTCAGTCATCCTGCAGATGACCACTTCCGGGCTGGGGGATATACGCCATTTCCCGTTCCTCGAACCGCCCGATCGCCGGCTGATCAACGACGGTTACAAGCTGCTGGAAGAACTCGGTGCGGTGGACCGAAAACGCCGTGTCACCCGCCTTGGCCGCACCATGGCAAGGTTGCCGCTGGACCCCCGGCTGGCTCGCATGCTGGTCACGTCTTCCGAGCAGGGCAGCCTGGCGGAAACCCTGGTCATTATCGCCGGCCTCAGTATCCAGGACCCCCGGGAACGCCCCCAGGACAAGCAGCAGGCCGCCGACCAGGCCCATGCGCCGTTCAACGACAAGGAATCCGACTTCCTGACCCTGCTGAATATCTGGAACTTCTATGAGGAACAGCGCCAGGAGCTGTCCCAGAACCAGCTCAGGAAGCTGTGCCAGAAAAGCTTCCTGTCGTGGATGCGCATGCGGGAATGGCGGGATATTCATCGCCAGCTGACACTGATCTGCCGTCAGCAGAAGCTGAAGCTCAACAGGGACACCGCCAGTTACCAATCGCTCCATAAGGCGATACTGGCCGGCCTGCTGGGGCAGGTGGCTGTGAAACTGGAGAAAAAAGAATACCTGGCCACCCGTAACCGCAAGGTGATGCTCTTTCCCGGTTCCAAAGTGTCGAAAACCGGCCCCAAATGGATCGTCGCGGCCGAGATTGTGGAAACCAGCCGGGTGTTCGCCCGGGTGGTGGCCAAGATTGAACCGGAATGGATCGAGCCCCTGGCCGGCCATGTGGTGAAGCACCATTATTTCGAGCCCCACTGGGAGCAGAAGCGCGCCCAGGTGATGGGCTATGAAAAAGTCAGTCTCTACGGCCTGGATATTATTGCCAAACGCCGGATTCCCTACAGCAAGGTGGACCCGGCGGAATGCCGCAATCTGTTTATCCGTCGCGCGCTGGTGGAGGGGGATTACCAGTCGAAAGCGCCGTTCATTGCCCGCAACCGTGAATTACTGGATACCGTCGAGAATCTGGAGCGCAAGACCCGGCGCCGTGACCTGCTGGTGGAAGACGAAGTGCTGGTGGATTTCTACGACCAGCGCCTGCCGGCCGATATCGTCAGCGGCCGCCACTTCGAAAGCTGGTGGAAGCAGCTGAGCGCCGATGAACTGCGCAATATGGAGCTCACCGAGGCGGATATTCTCCAGCGCCCGGTAGACGAACAGGCCGGTACCCTGTATCCGGATTACCTGGAATGGGACGGGGTACGCTACCCCCTGAGTTACGAGTTCGAACCCACCAGCGAACGGGACGGCGTCACCCTGCAGGCGCCGGTGATGGCCCTCAAACAACTGCCGGCCAGGCGGCTGGAATGGCTGGTTCCGGGTTTGCTGCGGGAAAAATGCATTGCCCTGGTCAAGGGGCTGCCGAAGGCCCTGCGGCGCAACTTTGTGCCGGTGCCGGACTTTGTGGATGCGGCCCTGGAAAACATGCAGCCTTCCAATGAGCCCCTGGCGCTTCAGCTGGGTGAGCAGTTGCGCAGAATGACCGGGGTGCGTATCGACCCGGAGGCCTGGCCACAGGAAGACCTGCCAAAGCACCTGCGGATGAACCTGCGGGTGGTGGATGACGCCGGCAAGCCCATTGCCGAAGGCCGGGAAACAGAGAAGCTGCAGAGCGAACTGGAAGGCCGCGCAGAAGCGGCGCTGTCGTCGGCAACCCGGAAGGAGCCCGGCGACAAGCCTGCCGAGTCGTCCCGCCGCTGGGATTTCGGGGAGCTGCCGGGAGCGGTCCGTACCGAGAAGAGCGGTATGGAGGTGACGGTGTATCCGGCCCTTGAGGACCTGGGCGATTCGGTTCGCCAGACCCGCTTCCTGGACCGGCTGACCGCGGATGATTCGATTCGCAGGGCGGTGGCCCGGCTGATTCTGATCCGGCTGGGTAATGCGCTGGATGACATTGAGCGCAGGTTGCCCCGCTTCAAGTCTTCCGCGCTTATGTTTGCTCCGGTGGGGAAGGCCCGTGTGCTGCTGGACGACCTGTTACTGGCAACTGCCATGCAGCATTTTGTGCCTGATCAGGTGCCCCGGAATAAAAGCGCCTTTGAGCAGGTATTCGAAGCGGGAAGGGCCGATTTCTTTCCGGCGCTGGAAGAAGCCGACGAGCGGGTTTATCAGGCCATGACCGGCTATCATGGCGTGATGAAACAGCTGAAGGGCAAGATCAGCCTGGCGTTGGCCAACAGCATGGCCGACCTTAAGTTTCAGCTTCAGAACCTTGTTTATCCGGGGTTTCTTGTGGCGACACCGCCGGAATGGCTGGCGCATTTTGGCCGTTATTTCGAGGCGGCCAGTATCCGCTATGAAAAGATGCCCCGGGAACTGGGCCGCGAACGGGAATTCCTGCACACCATGGAACCACTGTGGTCGCGCTATGCCAGCAAACGGGACGAGCAGCAACGCCAGGGGGTGCGGGATCCGGAACTGGTGCTGTACCGGTGGATGCTTGAAGAATTCCGCGTGTCCTTTTTCGCACAGCAACTGGGTACCGCGGTGCCGGTTTCTGTGAAGCGCCTGGACCGGCAGTGGGAGAAAACCCGTGTCTGAGACCATCGTCGGCGCGGGCAAAACTCTGAGACTGTGTTAGTATCTGGGCAATATTGGTGCATTCATATCTATGTCGGATCTATGTCGGATTACGCCTGTGGCTCATTGTGCCCTTCACGGGTAAATCCGACCTACTATGTGGGGTTAGCGTGATTAAAGCCGTTATCAGCGGGACCGGGTTGTATACACCGCCAGCAACCATCAGCAACGACGAACTGGTGGAGGCATTCAATGCCTTCGTGGAGCTCCACAATGCCCGCCATGCCGACGATATTGCCAAAGGGGAGATGGAACCACTCCAGCCTTCCTCAACGGCTTTTATCGAAAAGGCCTCCGGGATCAAGCGCCGGCACGTTATCGACAAGGAGGGCATTCTTGATCCGGAACGGATGTGCCCGGATATTCCCGATCGCAGTAACGACGAGCGCTCGGTGCAGTGCGATATGTCGGTAGCGGCGTGCAATGAGGCGCTGGAACAGGCGGGTAAGACGGCAGCCGATGTGGATGCCGTGATCGTGGCCTGCTCCAATCTGCAGCGCCCGTACCCCGCGGTTTCCGTTGAGGTTCAGGATGCCCTGGGCATCGAGGGTTTCGCCTACGACATGAATGTGGCCTGCAGTTCGGCCACGTTCGGCCTGCAGGCGGCGGTCAACGCCGTTGAAAACGGCACCGCCAGGGCGGTGCTGGTGGTCAGCCCGGAAATCTGTTCCGGTCACCTGAATTTCCGTGACCGCGACAGCCACTTCATTTTCGGTGATGCCTGCACGGCGATTCTGGTTGAACGGGATGCCGATGTGGCTGAAGGGCAGGGTTTTGAAATTCTGGGCACCAGCCTGGTGACCAGGTTCTCCAATAACATCCGCAACAACTTCGGCTTCCTCAACCGCGGTGACAAGTCCGGCATCAACAAGCCGGACAAGCTGTTTGTTCAGCAGGGCCGGAAAGTGTTCAAGGAAGTCTCACCGCTGGTGGCGGAAACCATGCTCAAGCAACTGAGCAGCCTGTCCCTGTCGCCGGATGACCTGAAGCGCATGTGGCTGCATCAGGCCAACCTGAACATGAACCACCTGATCGCCCGCAAGGTGCTGGGGCGTGATGCAGATACCAAAGAGGCACCGGTGATTCTGGACGAGTACGCCAACACCAGCTCGGCCGGTTCCATCATTGCCTTTCATAAACACAAGGACGACTTCGTCACCGGCGACCTGGGCGTGATCTGCTCATTCGGTGCCGGCTATTCCATCGGCAGCGTTGTGGTTCGCCGCCGATAGAGTGATGGCAAAGGGTGTTGCCGTCAGTTTGCGGCCAGCGCCCTGAGTTTGTCCGGCAATGCCATGGAGGTGCGTTTGGCGCGGTCGAACCAGACAATCTTTGCGTAGCCTTCCGCGTAAAGTTCGCCGGTGTCGGTATCGGTCAGGGTGTGATAGGTATCGAGACTGGTGTTACCTGCCTTGTCCGCGTATGTTTTCACCTCAACCGTAGCCGGATGGGAAAGTTCCTTCAGAAAGGTGGCGCTGGTCTTTATAATGACAGGCCCGTCGGGATCATTTTCCGCGCCAAGCTCGAGGGAGGCCAGCCAGACAATCCGGGCCTCCTCAAAAAAGCGAAAGTAGACCGTATTGTTGGCGTGACCGTATGCGTCCATGTCACCCCAGCGCAACGGCATGGTTATGGTATTGACCAGATTCCCGGGTACAGACATCGGGCTCCTCCTGAAGGGGGGTTAATAATAAGAAAAAGTAAAGCGCCGGTATTTTCGACGAACTGAAACAGGTTTAACAACCTCAGGCTTGATGATGAGAAACATTTTTTTCCGGCACCGGGTATTTGGCGCCCTGTTTGCACTATGTTTGTTTGCCGGCGGTGTGGCCGCGCAAACTGTTCAGCCCGCCGACCCCGACACGGCCGGGCAAAAGCTTGATGCGCCCGTCAGTGAGGTTGATCCCTATGAGGACTGGAACCGCAAGGTGTACCGTTTCAATGAAACCATTGATAACTGGTTTCTGAGGCCGATTGCCCAGGGTTATCGCAACATTATGCCTGGATTTGCGGACCGGGGGGTAACCAACTTTTTCAACAACCTCACAGAGATACGCAACTTCGCCAACAGTATTTTTCAGCTCAAGGGCGAATCGGCAGTGGTGGCAGCGGGGCGGTTTACCTATAACACGGTATTTGGCCTGGGTGGATTTATTGACGTGGCCACCATGTTTGACCTGCCCGAGAGGCCCGAGGATTTTGGCCAGACCCTCGGCTAC
>JBHEPI010000051.1:0-18161 GCA_046260345.1 Marinobacter sp.
TGGTCAGCCGCAAACCCACCGGCACCCTGATTATGGATAATCTGCTGCCCGGTAAAAACCTGTGGCTGATCAGCACAGGTACGGGCCTGGCACCGTTTATCAGTATCATCAAGGATCCGGAAGTGTACGAGGCCTTCGACAAGGTGATTGTCACCCATGGTGTTCGCTACAAGTCCGAGCTGGCTTACCAGGATGAGATCGAAGAGCTGCCAAACAACGAGTTCTTTGGTGAAATGGTGGAAGGCAAGCTGGCTTATTATCCCACCGTTACCCGAGAGGACTTCCGTAACACCGGGCGCCTGACCGACGCCATGGAAAACGGCAAGCTTACCAGGGACCTTGATCTGCCCGAGTTCGATCTTGAGAACGATCGCTTCATGGTGTGTGGCAGCCCGAGTATGTTGAAAGATACCTGTTCCATCCTCAACAACATGGGTTTCAAGGAAGCGCGCCATGGTAACCTTGGGCACTATGTGATCGAGAGGGCGTTTGTCGAGCAGTAATCTACCTGCATCACAATCATCCACTCAGGCACAGGTAAAACCCCGAAGTGAGAGCTTCGGGGTTTTTGCATTCAAAGCAACTCGATGAGGTGAGCACTGGAATGACTCAGTGGCTGTATTTGGCAATTGCGATACTCGCGGAAGTGATCGGCACCTCCTTCCTGAAAAGTTCGGAGGGGTTTACCCGCCTGGTGCCATCCCTGGTTGTAGTGGTGTCATACATCGTGGCGTTCTATTTCCTGGCGATAACTCTGAAAACAATTCCCGTCGGGGTTGCCTATGCTGTCTGGGCCGGCGCTGGCGTGGCATTGATTGCACTGGCAGGGTATCTGTTCTTCGGCCAGTCGCTGGATACGGCGGCGATCATCGGGATCGGTCTGATCGTTGCCGGCGTGATGGTAATCAACGTATTCTCAGGCAGTGTAGGTTGAAACCGTCAGGCCAGAGGTGCGTGTTTGAAAAAAGCCATGGTCATTCTGGGAATAGCGCTTCTGATTGGCGCGTTTGCCAGTTACCACTCAGAACCGGTGCCGATTGAGCAGAAACTCATTTCGATACAGGCGCAGCAAGCCTTGCCCGGTTTCGAAGGCATGGCAGACGAGTCCATTGAAGTCCAGGCCGCCATCCTGGATCTTGGTGATGACCGGTTACTGCGTTTGAAGGCTCAGGCCGCACTGCTTGCCTATCCCGAGATGGCCCGCACCATTTTCCCCCTCTATGCTCCGGAGCAGGAATTTCGCGAGATACTGCGCACCTACGGTGAGCATGCCTTGCCGCCGATTGATTATTTTATCCGTCATCCGGTCAACTCCATAGAGTGGATGAACAAGGCCGCCCGACAATACGAACGGGCAAAGGCTTACATTGCGGAATTGAGAGGCAAGGAAACTGGCGAGCAGGAGGTTGCCGAGTCTCTTTCCCCGGAAGAGCGGGGCTGGTACGCGGTAAATTTCATCGGCAACGAAGGGCATGATTTTCTGGGCCAGTTTGTTGTTGACGCAGACGGCCAGACCCAGTGGGTTCAGACCGAACGGGTGACGGAAGGGATCGCCCAGTTCTTTACCAGTGGGGTCAGGCAGTTGGAGTCGGGTTATCGCACCGGTGACGATATTTCAGCCAGCGATATTGGCTGGGCGTCGGTGGATGTGCTGGTGTTCGCCAGTGCGGTGAAAGTTCTGCGGGCGGGCCGCACGGCAGCGAAAGCAACCCAGGGGGCCAGGCTTTCAACCCGGTCCGCTGCTTTGGCTGCCCGTATAACAGGCAGCGGGCGGCTGCTTCTCAGCAGCGCCCGCTACGCCAAATGGCCGGTTATCCTTGGGGCAGGCTATCTGGTGGTAACCCACCCCAGTGTCATCAACGATTTTTTTGCCGGCGTGGCTGATGTGCTGGGTGTCTCTTCCCTGGCCATACAGATAGCGGGCTGGTTGTTGATTCTGGTGCCGGTTATTTATCTGGCGAGTTGGCTGTTATGGCCAGCTATAGCTCTGCTCAAAGGTTTGCTGGCGATACTTTACCGGCTGGCCGGACACAAGCCCGGCTATTTTTCCGGCCCTGTGTAAATCCGGGCGGGCAGCAAGATCAGCGTAACCAGTTGCGCAATTTTATCACCAGTACTTCGGCGTCGGTAAGCTGCTGTCGACTTTCAAGCAACTCCGCAAGCACATCAGGCCGGTCAGTGATGATGTTGTCCACACCCATATCGATGAAACGGGACATGGCATCAGGGTTGTTGACCGTCCACACATGAAGCTCGTTGCCAGACTGGTGGGTTTGCGCAACCGCGGCGGGCGTGACCCTGTTCTGACGCAGGCCCAGAATGTCGAAGTTCTGTTCCCAGAGCGGGCCCACAATGAACTGGGCCAGGAGCGTGGTTTTCAGCGCCGGCTCCAGGTTGCGCGCTTCGTCGAGAACATACCATTGGGCGGCCGCAATCACAGTACCTTCAACGGCGTCCATGTCCTGCAGCAGTCTGACCACTTCCCGTGTCAGGTCCGGGGTGTCCGGGTCGGGTTTTATATCAATGTACAGCTTTGCTCTGCCCCTGGTGGCACTGATCACGTCTTCCAGGGTGGCGATCCTTTCGCTGCTGAAATCGGGACCGAACCAGGAACCGGCATCGAGGCTGCGGGCCTCTTCCAGGGTAATGTCGGAAATTTTTCCAGGGAGGCCGAATACCCGGCGCATGTCGGTGTCGTGCCAGAGTACGGGCACACCATCAGCGGTCATGCGCAGATCAATCTCGATATAGTCAGCACCGTCTTCAATGGCCTGTTCTATGGCACTCATTGTATTTTCCGGTGCCTTGAAGGCGCTTCCTCTGTGGGCGGTTATTGAAACATCGTCCCGCTGCTCAAAGGACTGGAGCACGAACCATGCCTGGGAAACCGCGAGAATGATCACCAGTAGTTCCACCGTCCATGCCATTGGGCCGGCCTGTCGGGGCAGGTCTGCCGATGATACCCGGCGGTGGTGGCCGGTGGCCCGACGATACACGTTGTAGATCAACATGCTGTAGGCGGCGATAGCAAGAAATGCCAGGGAAATGGTGAAGAAAATATACAGTGCTGCAAATGCCAGGGTGAAAGGCATCAGAACATCAAGCCGCTCCGGCAATGCGCCAAGAACCTGCCCGCCGATGGTCTGGAATAGCAGCGTAATCAGAATGGGGAGTGTAACGAGCCCCGCCAGGCCCGCAATCAGAGTGCCTGTTGCCGGCAAACGCTGGCCGTGAACATAGTGATTGCTCTGGCGGAGAGCTTCCCGTGCGCTGACGCCATCCAGGAGAACCAGGGGAACAGACAGTATCCAACGCAGGTAGAGCCATCCGTTGCACAGTGCCACACCCAGCGCTGCTGCGATGGATATGCCCATGAACCACCAGACAACCGGCGGCCGTTCGAGTCTCAGGTAATAGACATCATGGGGTGACAGTAATAGCTGATAGGCAAGTAGCACAGCCAGTATGAAGGGCAGGGCCATCAACAGATGGCCGCTGACCTGTAATACCGTCAGTATGAACAGACGCCCGGCGTTTCGGGCGATGGCCCACATGGCAGATAGTGCAATACGGTATTCACGATGCCCGCCGGAGGCCGCAATCCAGGTCATACCCGCCTGCTGCAGTATTACCAGCAGGGCGGTGATGGTGGCAGTTGCTATCAGCCACACAGCCCCGCCGGGCGAAACCACGAACTGGACAAGGCCGCCGGTGCTGATCGCTGCCTGGCCCGTCAGCGGGCTTAGGGTAGCAAGTGCACCGGAGAATAGCGGGGTCAGCGCCGCCAGGGCAATACCGGTGAAGAACAGGTAAAACACGAGCAGTCCGCGCCGATGTGTCCGCAGGATGCCCAGTGTTCGTATAATCAGAATCCTCATAGAGAATAAGGGTCAGTTGCCAGGGTGTCTGTTTGGTATTCAGGAAGCGGCACGCTATTCACTTTTCCGTGGCTTCCTCGGAGGCGCCCTCAACAGGGTCCTGGTTGGTCGCATTCTCAAATAGTGCAAGCCTTTCCTCCAGCTCCAGGAACGCCGGCTCATTGGTCTCCCTGAAAGAGCCGAATACCCGATCGGGATCGAAGGCCCAGGACGTACAGGCTGTCATCATTTCGGTGCAGGCCAGTAGCTGGCCGGTTTCACGAAGGAAATACTTGAGGCCGGTATAGGTGTCTGCCAGCATAATGTCACGTCGTTTGCGGTCGTTATTGACCAGCAGGCTGCGACCGATCATGTCCCCCGCCTGATCCCCGAAACCGGTTGCATCAAGGATGGTCATGGGAACATCAAGCTGTGCCGTTATGGCTTTTTCGCTGGCATAGCGAGACAGGTCATCCTGATCCGGAGGGCGAATGGCCAACACTCCGACATTGCTATTCAGCGGCAGGGTTTCGTGGTCTTCACGGACAAAACCCCCGGATTCATCGGATGTCAGTATTACCAGGGTGTTATCAAGAACACCGTTGGCGTCAAGTTCTTCCAGAAACGCCCCAAGAGATTTCTCCATGATCTTCATTGCCTGGCTGCGTGCTTCCTGCGGACGTATCAGGTCTTCACTGTCAGGACTGCCGGAGGCGGTTTCCTCTTCCAGCTCTTTCTCGGCTTCCTCTCCGATATCGAAGGGATGATGGGTCCCAACGTTAAGCAGCGTGACGAACCAGGGGGATGTTTCCCCGTCCAATTCGCCAAGGCGCTCCCTGATGTTCTGGAAGTATTGGGGATCTGGCGGCCCCCAGCCCTCGATGTCTTCTGGCTTGTCGAAAACCTCCGCCCCGGTCACGTCCATAAAACCTGTTTTGGGCATGAACTTATCTTTCTGCATGAATTCGATGGGGGCGGCTTGCCAATAGGCCGTGTGATAACCGTTTTCACGGAGTTTGGCGGGGAGGCAGTCCGGTGCTGTGCGTTCCTCAGCGACGTTGACCATTTTATCGGAGGGGCGCCGAAAGTCCGGGTATCGCCCGCAAATAATGGTGTAGGTACCGCGATCAGTCTGCCGTTCCATGCTCAGTGCGTTCCGGTAAATTCTGAAGCCATTGCCCTTCAGCGTATCTTCCAGATCTTCCAGGGTTACCGTGGGTTCCAGGTCGTGGTATTGACTCACTTCCGGAAAGTACCCGCCGGAAAGCCCCTCGATCATGATCAACAGCACATTGGGGCGGTTGTCTGTTGGACGCGAGGTAATCTGCTGATGGAAGAAGTTTGTCTTCTGTTGCAGCTTTTCATCGCTTTCCAGTGCTTCGTCTCCGATAGCAATGCCGAGCGGATAGACAACAGCACCGGGAATCTGGGCAAAGATGCTGGCTACAACATTGTTGGCGGGAGTGGTCAGGCTCGGGAAAGAGACAGAGTAAACAAACACCACGGCTACGGCTGCGCCAACCATGCCAGGAAAGCCTTTGGGCGGTTCCGGAACCAGCATCCGATGTACCCGGTGCAGCACCCACGCGAAGAAAATATAGAACGGTAGCAGGAACAGGTAAACGTTTAGCAGGCTGCCGGTGATGAAGGTCGGGTTCAGGCCCTTGCCGGCGAAGGTCAACTGAAACAGCGTACCGTGGGCAGTCAGGTGCATGCCTGCTACGTAGGCAGCGCAGCCCAGTATTACCACCAGCACGGCACGTAACGGGCCGCTGGTTAATGTGAGCAGAACGGCAAGAACAAATGCCCCTGCAAAATCACCCCCCAGTGTGCCCGGGAGGCTGGGCCAGACACCACTTTGCAGAATGAACCCTGCACGCACCAGCAAAAGCCAGAAAAGGGCGAGGAAAAAGGTTATCAAAAAACGTCGATCCGTCAGGACCGGGAAGAATCTCATGGGTGCGTGTATCCTGTTTGACAGTTTCTTTACACATTATGCGCCTGTGCTGTCAGGCTTCAACTCCAGAGACCGACCAGTGTCTCTGTGTGAAGGGAAATTAACCGAGGGGCAACAACAGGGGATAATGATGTTGCCGTTCTCAGGCCGGTTTCCGGCAAACGAAAAGGATGCTCATGCGCATAATAATGATTGTCGCATTGTTGTCGGGTTTTGGGGCCCTGATGCTGTCAGCAGAGCATGGCGTGCGGCATGAGGCCTTGCAGTTATCCCTGACGGATGACGAACTGGACTGGGTTGGCGACCGGATATTCCAGAACGAGTGTGCCGGCAAGCGATCATGCCTGGTTCATTGGAACGAAGGTGAGGCCTTTCCCTCCCTCGGTATTGGTCACTTCATATGGTATCCCCTGCGGGTTGAAGAGCGCTTCGTGGAAAGTTTTCCGTCTCTACTGAAATTCATGAAAGAGAGATCGGTGCCCATGCCGGAATGGCTTGCCGGCAGCCCTCCACCTCCGGCGCCCTGGCCAGACAGGGAAACCTTTCTGGATCAGGCTGACGGCCCCAGGGCCAAAGAATTGAGAGCGTTTCTGGAAGCTACGAAAGCGGTCCAGGCTGAATTCATCTTCCAGCGCGCCCGTTCATCGCTGGCCAATGTCACTAATGCCGCACCAGCGAGCCAGCAACCTGTCATCCGCCGGCACCTGCAGGCATTGAGCAGAACTCCGGGCGGTATCTATGCGCTCATGGATTACGTGAATTTCAAGGGCGAGGGGCTATCGTCCAGCGAGCAATACCAGGGTGAAGGGTGGGGGCTTTTGCAGGTTCTCATGAGTATGGACGATGACAACCGGCCTGCGCTTGAACAGTTCAGGACGGCGGCTGCGAGTGTGCTTACCCGCAGGGCTGACAATGCAGACGCTGACATTGAGCGGGAGCGCTGGCTCCCCGGCTGGCTCCGAAGGCTTGAAAGCTATCGTGAACCAGTCCCGGGCTCTTCTGCATCAAAATAATGACTGAAAACTGGTTCATTTCCGAAACGACTCCTACCTTATAGAAGAGCGGTCGGGAAAATGCCTGCCACAGAGATGTCTGCGCTAAACCAAAGCGTTCATTGCACAGTTCTGAGGCTTGCTGTCGCGCTCGGCGTATTCACGGACTGCTTGCTTAAAAAATAAATATTATAAATCAACATGTTGGTATATCTGGCTCGTAAATTGCTGAAATCCGATGCACCTCTTACCAACGGAATCTGGAGATACGATAATGAAAAACACCAAGTCGATTGCCGTCGGCGCAGCGCTGCTGTGCAGTGTGTTTGCCGCGTCCGCGGTCAGCGCGGCTACAACGCTCGAAAGTGTCAAGGAAAAAGGGAATCTGCAGTGTGGGGTAACAACCGGCCTGCCGGGGTTCTCCCAGCCGGACGACAAGGGCAACTGGACCGGAATTGACGTCGACACCTGTCGCGCCGTTGCTGCCGCTATCTTTGGTGATCCGGGCGCAGTGGAGTTTACACCGCTGACCGCTAAAGAACGTTTCACAGCGCTGCAATCCGGTGAAATTGACATGCTCTCGAGAAACACCACCTGGACCCTGACACGAGACGCATCCCTGGGTCTGAACTTTGCAGGCACCAACTACTACGATGGCCAGGGCTTTCTGGTCAACAAGGATCTGGGCGTGGACGAAGCGTCACAGCTGGACGGGGCCACAATCTGCATTCAGTCGGGTACCACCACCGAACTGAACCTGGCGGACTACTTCCGTGCCAAGGGTATGGAATTCGAGGCGCTGGTGTTCGACACCTCCGAACAAACAGTACAGGGATTTGCGTCCGGCCGCTGCGATGTTCTGACATCCGACCGCTCCCAACTGGCGGCTTTGCGGACAAAACTCTCAGAGCCGGATTCCGCCAAAATCCTTCCGGACACTATCTCTAAAGAACCGCTGGGTCCGGTCGTTCGTCAGGGCGATGACCAGTGGTTCAATATTGTTAAGTGGGTGTTGTCGCTCCAGATCAACGCCGAAGAACTCGGTGTTTCCTCGTCCAACCTGGAAGAAATGAAGAAGTCTGACAACCCCAATATCCAGCGTCTGCTGGGCACCGATGGTGATATGGGCGCCAAGCTTGGCCTGCCTGATGACTTTGGTGCTGCCGTGATAGAGGGCGTTGGCAACTACGCTGAAATGTATGACCGCAACGTCGGCCCGGATACACCCCTGGGTCTCGACCGCGGTATCAATGCGCTCTGGACGGATGGCGGCGTTCTTTACGCACCCCCTGTTCGCTGATCAGCGAGAAGGCAATGCAGTGGGGCGGTGGCGAATGGTCGCCGCCCCCTTGTGTTCTGTGATGTGTTTAACCGCAGGTTTGCTTTCCGGGACTGTGCATGAAAAACCAGAATACTGATTCCAGGCCCGCGGGCCCCAAACCCTGGTACGACCCACAGGTCCGTTCCATCTTCTTTCAGATAGTCGCTATCTCTCTGGTCTTCTGGGCCGGATGGACGTTAGTGGACAACACGCTTACCAATATGGAAAGCCGCGGCATCAGCACCGGTTTCGGCTTTCTCGAAGAATCCGCCGGTTTCGGCATTATCATGCACCTGATCCCCTTCGATGCCACCATGTCATACGGTCGCACCTTCTGGGTCGGGCTGCTGAATACCTTGCTGGTATCGGCAATGGGAATCGTGGCGGCTACCATCATAGGGTTTATCATTGGCGTGGCGCGCCTGTCTTCGAACTGGCTGGTTGCCAAGCTGGCGCTGACCTATATTGAGGTCATTCGCAACATTCCGCTGCTGCTGCAAATATTCTTCTGGTACTTTGCAGTGCTGCGTAACCTGCCCTCGCCGCGCCAGGGAATCGAAGTCGGTGACTGGCTTTTCCTCAACAATCGCGGGCTTTATACGCCGGAGCCATTTGCCCAGGACGGCTTCGGTCTCGTGTACGGTGCACTCGTTGCTGCCATTATCGGTACTGTCATCCTGGGCCGCTGGGCGCGGAAGCGCCAGACGGAAACCGGTGATATTTTCCCGATGTTCCGGGTCGGGTTGGGGCTTATTGTCGGGCTACCAGTGATTACCTATCTTCTGGCGGGCCAACCCCTGCAATGGGAGTTCCCGGAGCTCAAAGGGTTCAACTTCAGCGGTGGCTTCGTCATTATTCCCGAGTTGGCTGCGCTCTGGCTGGCGCTGTCGCTCTACACCGCCAGTTTTATCGCTGAGATTGTCCGTTCCGGTATCCTCTCGGTGAGCAAGGGGCAAACGGAAGCCGCCAAGGCGTTGGGGCTGCCAGCCAAATTTACTCTGCGGTTGGTCGTCATTCCACAAGCCATGCGTGTGATCATTCCGCCGTTGACCAGCCAGTACCTGAATCTTGTCAAGAACTCCTCGCTGGCGACTGCCATCGGTTATCCCGACCTGGTGGCTGTTTTCATGGGCACGACTCTGAACCAGACCGGTCAGGCGGTGGAAGTGGTGGCCATTACCATGGCTGTCTACCTGACGATCAGTCTGCTGATTTCGCTGTTCATGAACATCTATAACCGGGCCGCGGCGATTAAGGAGCGATAATGACGGAATCTGCCATGAAACCACCGAAGAAGGCGCGGGCCCCGGTCAAGTGGATGCGGTCGAACCTGTTTTCCTCCTGGTACAACACCCTGCTTACCCTGGTGATTGGCTATCTGGTCGTTACCAGCATAGCGCCGCTGCTGAACTGGCTGTTTCTGGAGGCAACTTTTTCAGGAGCCGGACCTGAGGATTGTGCTGGCCAGGGCGCCTGTTGGCTGTTTATCAATCAACGCCTGAACTTCTTCATCTACGGTTTTTACCCGGATGAGCTTCAGTGGCGTGTGAATGTCATGTTCATCCTCCTTGCAGTCGCTTTCGTGCCCCAGTTCATCGCGGGCTTTCCGGCACGTAAATGGCTTGGCATATTCGGATTGACCGGGCTGCCTGTGATTGGTTACTTCCTGATTCCTGGTGGCTCCTTCGGTCTCGAAGCCGTGGGAAGCAGCAAATGGGGCGGGTTGATGTTGACTCTGATTCTCGCCTACATAGGCATTATCGCCTCACTGCCAATCGGTATCTTGCTGGCTTTGGGCCGGCGCTCCGAAATGCCGATTATCCGTGGGATCAGTGTGGTATTCATTGAGGTCTGGCGGGCAGTTCCGCTGATCACAGTACTATTCATGGCGTCTGTCATGCTGCCATTGTTCCTTCCCGAGGGGGTGAGTTTCGAGAAACTCATGCGGGCACTGATCGGTATTACACTCTGGCAGTCTGCCTACATGGCGGAGGTGATTCGTGGTGGCTTGCAGGCCATACCTCGCGGACAGTACGAAGCAGCGAGTGCCCTGGGGCTCGGGTATTGGAAGAAAATGGGGCTGGTGGTTTTGCCCCAGGCCCTGACCATGGTTATTCCCGGCATCGTAAATACCTTTATATCGCTGTTTAAAGACACCACGCTGGTCCTGATCATCGGTCTGTTCGACATCCTCGGAACTGTGCAATCGACGGTGACCGACCCCGCCTGGAAAAACGTTGCAATTGAAGGCTATGTATTTGTCGCTTTCTGTTTCTGGGTGTTCTGTTTTGGCATTTCCCGCTATAGCCAGAGCCTGGAACGCAAACTCGATACCGGCCATAAAACCTGATGGGTAAACTTATGACAGAACAGACTCAGACGCCTGAAGCGCGAGGAACCTCGCCGGAGCGGGCCAGTGACAGGCCAGGCATTATCCGCGTTGAGGATATGCACAAGTGGTATGGCGATTTTCACGTGCTGAAGAACCTCAACCTCAATGTACAGCAAGGCGAGCGCATTGTTATCTGTGGCCCTTCCGGGTCGGGCAAGTCCACCTTTATTCGCTGCATTAATCGCCTGGAAGAGCACCAGAAAGGCAGGATCATCGTTGATGGAGAAGAACTGACAGACGATGTGCGCAAAATCGACAGCGTGCGACGGGAAGTGGGTATGGTTTTCCAGCACTTTAACCTGTTTCCGCACCTGACCGTACTGCAGAACTGCTGCCTGTCGCCCATCTGGGTGAGGAAAACACCGCGCAAGGAGGCCGAGGCGTCCGCCATGGAGTATCTTGAGCGTGTCCGTATTCCCGAGCAGGCTGACAAATTCCCGGGCCAGCTGTCCGGCGGTCAGCAGCAGCGGGTGGCCATCGCCCGTGCGCTGTGCATGAAGCCGAAAATCATGCTGTTTGACGAACCCACCTCTGCCCTGGATCCGGAAATGATCAAGGAAGTGCTGGATGTCATGATCGAACTGGCCGGAAGCGGGATGACCATGCTCTGTGTCACCCATGAAATGGGGTTTGCCAAAACCGTGGCTGACCGGGTTATTTTCATGGATGGCGGAGAGATTGTGGAGGGCGCTCCACCGAGCGAGTTTTTCAGTAATCCGAGGGAAGCAAGAACCCAAAAGTTCCTGGAGCAGATTCTGCAGCACTGATCGTAAAGCCATGGCCGGATCAAAGGGCCCGGCCACGGCTTCACAGGGGCTGTTTCTTCAGTACCGGTTCCTGATCGGGCTCCACTTCCAGCCACCAGACGTTCTTGTCCCAGTCACCCAGCACAATTCTTTCTGCGGCCAGGTTGCCGGCCTCCAGTTTATGGATCGCCGGGCGATGTGTGTGCCCGTGGATCATCTGCTGCACATCGTGGGCCTCCATTTCTTTCACCACTTCATCCGGGGTGACGTCCATGATGAACTCTTCCTTGCCCTTGTTCTTGGCCATGCTGATTTCCCGCAACTGCCGTGCCATTTGTTGGCGCTCTGCCAGAGGGCGTTGAAGGATCATCTGCTGCCATTGCGGGTCACGCATGTTGGCGCGGAATTTCTGATATTCCACATCCGCCGTGCACAGGCTGTCGCCATGCATCAGCAGGGTGGGGATGCCGTATAGATCCACCACTGTAGGGTCATCCAGCAGGATCGCACCGATGCGGTTGCAGTAATCCTCGCCAATCAGAAAGTCGCGGTTGCCGTGCATCAGAAAAAGCTTGGTGCCGGTATCACTGAGCTCCCGCAGGGCGTCCGCCACCTGTTCCTGCAACGGCGTTCGCTCATCGTCACCAATCCAGGCCTCGAAAAAGTCGCCCAGGATGTAAAGCTGCTCCGCCCCCCGGGCTTGCTCCTCCAGAAACCTCAGGAACGCGTCGGTGATGTCCGGGCGGGACTCTTCCAGGTGAAGATCCGAGATAAACAGCGTGGTCACGCCTCGCCTCCGTCCTCTGTCACTTCGGCTTTTTCAATCACGACGTCTTCGGCAGGAACGTCCTGGTGACCTGCGCGCATGGTGGTGCGCACCGCGCGAATGGCGTTGACGGTATCCATGCCTTCCACAACCTTGCCGAACGCGCAGTAACCCCAGCCCTCGGCGTTCTCGGCGGTATGGTCCAGAAAGCCGTTATTCTCGACGTTGATGAAAAACTGTGCGGTGGCGGAGTGCGGGTCCATGGTGCGGGCCATGGCAACCGTGCCCTGCATGTTGCTGAGGCCGTTATTGGCTTCGTTCTTGATGGGCTCGCGGGTTTTGCGGGGCGTCATGCCCGGCTCGAAGCCGCCGCCCTGAACCATGAAGTTACTGATCACACGGTGAAAAATCAGCCCGTCATAAAAGCCGTCGCGAACATACTGTTCGAAGTTCTTTGCAGTCTCAGGGGTGTTGTCGTAGTCCAGTTCCAGCTTGATGTCACCGAGGGAGGTTTTCAGCAGAATCATCAGGGTTTCCTGTTCAAATGAGTATATGGGGCATCGTTGACGCTATTGTACTGAAGAGTTTGTACACGTGCATGAGTTAGGCAATGATTTGTGAGTATAATATGCGGTTTCAGACCCACACCCTATGATTGAGATTGTATGAGCGCCGAGTCCAAGAAAGCCCATAACTTTATTCAGAGCCTGATCGAAGACGCCATTGCCAAAGGTGAGCACACGGGCAAGGTGGTGACGCGGTTTCCACCGGAGCCCAACGGTTACCTGCATATCGGCCACGCCAAGTCGATCTGCCTGAACTTCGGTATCGCCGAAACGTTTGACGGTGTTTGCACTCTGCGGTTTGACGATACCAACCCGGAAAAGGAATCCCAAGAGTACATAGACGCCATCAAACAGGATGTTCACTGGTTAGGCTACGAATGGGCAGGGGAGGTGCGCTACGCCTCGGATTATTTTGACGCCATCTACGACTTTGCCGTTGAGCTGATTGAAAAGGGCAAGGCCTATGTGTGTGCACTGACTGCGGACCAGATGGCCGAATACCGCGGCACCCTGAAAGAGCCGGGGCAAAACAGCCCTTATCGTGAACGCCCGGTGGAAGAAAACCTTCAGCTGTTCCGAGATATGCGCGCCGGTAAGTACAGGAACGGCGAGTTGGTGTTGCGTGCCAAAATCGACATGGCGTCCCCGAACATCAACCTGCGGGACCCGATCCTGTACCGGATTCGCTACGCCGACCACCACCAGACGGGCGATAAGTGGTGCATCTACCCGATGTACGACTTCACTCATCCGATTTCTGACGCCATGGAGGGGATTACCCACTCCCTGTGCACCCTGGAATTCGAAGACCATCGCCCGCTGTATGACTGGGTACTGGAAAACATCTCCGGACCCTGCCAGCCGAGGCAGATCGAGTTTGCGCGGCTGAACCTGAATTACACGATCACCAGCAAGCGCAAGCTCAAGCGGCTGGTGGATGAAGGCTTTGTGGACGGCTGGAACGACCCCCGCATGCCCACCATTTCAGGCATGCGCCGCCGTGGCTACACGCCGGAATCCATCCGCACCTTCTGCGACATGATTGGCGTCAACAAGGCGGGCGGCACCGTGGACATGGGCATGCTGGAGCACGCCATCCGCGAAGACCTGAACACCCGCGCACCCCGAGCCATGTGCGTCATGCGCCCGCTGAAGGTCACCCTGACCAACTACCCGGAAGACAAAACGGAGACCCTGGTGTTACCGGTCCATCCTCAGAATCCGGACATGGGCGAGCGGGAAGTGACCTGGAGCCAGACTCTGTATATCGATCAGGAAGACTTCGCAGTGGAGCCGCCCCGCAAGTGGAAGCGCCTGGCACCGGATCAGGCGGTTCGCCTGCGCGGTGGTTACGTGATGACCTGCCGTGAGATTATTCGCGATGACAATGGCGACATTGTCGAGCTCAAGTGCGAATACGATCCCAATACACTTGGCGTGAACCCCGAAGGGTACAAGCCCAATGGCGTGGTTCATTGGGTATCCGCTTCGGATAGCGTTGAAACGGAGATCAATCAGTACGACAGACTGTTTACTCATGAATCGCCGGGCAGCGACAAGGAGACTGACTTTGTCGAGTCCATCAATCCAGAGTCACTGGTTGTTTTGAAGGGTGCGAGGGTAGAAAAGAGCCTGGCCCAGCCCCGTACTGACCTGCCGTATCAGTTCGAGCGTGAAGGATATTTCTTCTGCGATCAGGAACTGACCGCCGCTGAGGGGCGCCCGGTATTCAACCGCACCGTGACCCTCCGGGATTCATGGGGCAAAGGTAAATAAGGTTAGACCTGGGTGCAGGGACCAGTCGGGCAGGGCCTTCCGGGACACGCCGCGAATACGTCCCTGTAGGCTGGTAAAAAAACATCCCTGTTTTTTACGGTCCCGGAAGGCCCTGCCCGCCTGGTCCGGCGAATTTCGGTGATACATTCATTTGAACTTTTAACGAGCGTAGCGTGATTAAAATCTACAACACCCTTAGTCAGAAGAAGGAAGAGTTCCAGCCGATCGAGCCCGGGAAGGTTCGCATGTATGTCTGCGGGATGACGGTTTATGACTACTGTCATCTGGGGCATGCGAGGGTGTTGGTGGCGTTTGATGTGATCACACGGTATTTGCGTCACAGTGGGTACGACGTTCACTACGTGCGTAACATTACCGATATCGATGACAAGATTTTGCGCAGGGCTGAAGAGAACGGCGAGAAATACTCGGATCTGACGGCCAGAATGATCAAGGCCATGCACGAGGATGAGGCCAGGTTGGGTGTACTGTCGCCGACAGAAGAGCCCTGCGCCACTGACTACATCAACGAAATTGTGGCGATGATTCACAAACTCGTTGCCAGCGGCCACGCTTATGCCGCAGATAACGGTGACGTTTACTTTTCTGTGGAGTCATACCCGGACTATGGAAAGCTGAGCAAGAAAAAGCTCGAGGATCTGGTGGCCGGTGCCCGGGTCGATGTCCAGGAGGCCAAGCGCAGCCCGGCGGATTTTGTCCTCTGGAAAGCCGCCAAATCGGGTGAGGTGAGCTGGCCATCGCCCTGGGGTGAAGGCCGGCCGGGTTGGCATATCGAGTGTTCCGCCATGTCCAACCGCTGCCTGGGCGAGACCTTTGATATCCACGGTGGCGGCCCGGATCTGCTGTTCCCGCACCATGAGAACGAAATTGCCCAGTCCGAGTGTGCCAGCGGTCATACCTTTGTGAACACCTGGATGCATGCGGGCGCTATCCGCGTGAACAAGGAGAAGATGTCCAAATCCCTGGGCAACTTCTTCACCATTCGTGAAATTTTTGAAAAGTATGCGCCGGAAGTGGTGCGTTACTTTCTGGTGTCCAGCCACTACCGCAGCCAGGTGGATTACTCGGAAGAGAATCTGGCAGAAGCAGGGCACACCCTGGCCCGATTTTACCACGCGTTGCGCGGCCTCGTGCCTGCCAAGGATGTAGCGGAAACCGGGCATGATCGCCAATTCGCGGAGGCCATGGACGACGACTTTAATACCGCCGGGGCCATTGCGGTACTGCATGCGGTCGCCAACGACATCAACCATCATCGCCGTGAGGGTCGGGAGGCTGAGGCCAGCGAACAGGCAGCTGTCCTGGTCAGGCTGGGAGGTGTTCTTGGGCTGCTGCAGCAGGATCCGGAGGCATTCTTTCAGGCCGGTACAGGCAGTGAGCTCAGTGCTGAAGACATCGAAGCGATGATTCAGGCCCGGGCTGATGCGCGGAAGCAGAAGGATTTTGCGGAGGCGGACCGACTCCGTGATGAGCTGGCGGAAAAGGGGGTCATTCTTGACGACAGCCGTGAGGGCACCAGCTGGCGCCGGATCTAGTGCCCCGTCTCGCTCAACCAAAAGTCGGGTTGTAGGCGCGGGAATGACCTTGTAGGGAAATTCCCGTACAATACCGCCCTCGAATTATAACGGCCCTTCCGGAAAATCCGTCGAAAAGGGCAGGGAATACAGTAACCCACTGAGGCAAACAACGATGACAGAACGCGTACAAGTCGGCGGCCTTCAGGTCGCAAAGAACCTGTTCGATTTCGTTAACAACGAAGCGATCCCGGGCACCGGTGTCGATGCTGATAAATTCTGGAGCGAGTTCGACAAGATTGTTCACGAACTGGCACCCCGCAACAAAGAACTGCTCGCCAAGCGCGACGCCATCCAGGAAAAAATGGACAGCTGGAATCGTGACCACAAGGGTCAGAAGCTGGACATGGCCGAGTACAAGTCATTCCTCAAGGACATTGGCTATCTGGCCGACGAGCCGGGCGACTTCAAGATTTCCACCTCCAATGTCGACCCGGAAGTAGCCACCATGGCCGGTCCGCAGCTGGTGGTCCCGGTAATGAACGCACGTTTCGCCCTGAACGCTGCCAACGCCCGCTGGGGCAGCCTGTACGATGCGCTCTATGGCACTGACGTTATTTCCGAGGAAGACGGCGCTGAGAAAGGTCGCGGCTATAACCCGGTGCGAGGCGCCAGGGTTATCGAATTTGCCCGTAACCTGCTGGACAGCTCTGCTCCGCTGGCTTCCGGTAGCCACAAAGATGCGGCCCAGTATCTGGTCGACGGTGGCAAGCTGGTGGTCAAGCTGCAGAATGGCGAATCCACTGGCCTGAAAGATGAAGCCGGTTTTGTCGGCTATACCGGTGCAGCGGATGCGCCCACCGGTGTGTTGCTGGTGAAGAACGGCATGCACTTTGAGATCCAGATCGATGCCAGTCACCCCATCGGCAAGGACGACGGCGCCCACGTGAAAGACGTGTTGATGGAGTCAGCGCTCACCACCATCATGGATTGCGAAGATTCCGTTGCTGCGGTGGACGCAGACGACAAGGCACTGGCCTACCGCAACTGGCTGGGCCTGATGAAGGGCAACCTGGAAGAAACCTTTGAGAAGGGCGGGCAGCAGATGACCCGCAAGATGCACGAGGACCGCGCTTACACCAAGCCTGAGGGTGGCGAACTGGTACTGAAAGGCCGCAGCCTGATGTTTGTGCGTAATGTAGGCCACCTGATGACCAACCCGGCCATCCTGCTGAAAGACGGCAGTGAAGTGCCCGAAGGGCTGATGGACGGCCTGTTGACCTCGCTGATCGCAATTCATGACCTGAAAGGCATCGGCAAACTGCAGAACAGCACCACCGGTTCCGTTTACATCGTCAAGCCGAAGATGCACGGCCCCGAAGAAGTGGCATTCACCAACGAATTCTTCGGTCGCGTGGAAGACGCCCTTGGTCTGCCGGCCTTCACCCTGAAAGTCGGCATCATGGACGAGGAGCGCCGCACTACGGTTAACCTGAAGTCCTGTATTCATGCGGCTAAAGAGCGCGCGGTGTTTATCAACACCGGCTTCCTGGACCGTACCGGCGATGAAATCCACACCTCTATGGAGCTGGGGCCGTTTATCCGCAAGGGGCCGATGAAACAGGCGGCCTGGATTCAGGCTTACGAACAGTGGAACGTGGACATTGGTCTGGAAACCGGTTTCCGTGGCGTAGCCCAGATTGGTAAGGGTATGTGGGCCATGCCGGACCTGATGGCTGGCATGCTGGACGCCAAGATTGGCCATCCGAAGGCCGGTGCCAACACCGCCTGGGTTCCATCGCCAACGGCGGCCACACTGCACGCTACTCACTATCACCAGGTCAGCGTGGCGGATATCCAGAAAGAACTGGAGAGTCGTACCCGCGCCAATCTGGACGATATCCTGACCGTTCCGGTTATGGTCGATCCGGACTCCCTGTCTGCGGAAGAAATCCAGCAGGAGCTGGACAACAACGCCCAGGGCATTCTCGGTTACGTGGTGCGCTGGATCGACAGTGGTGTGGGTTGCTCCAAAGTTCCCGACATCAACGATGTGGGCCTGATGGAAGACCGCGCTACACTGCGTATTGCCTCACAGTTGCTGACCAACTGGGTTTACCACGGCATCTGCACCGAAGAGCAGATTCATGAAACCATGAAACGCATGGCGGCGGTCGTTGATCGCCAGAATGCCAATGATCCAAGTTATCGCAGCATGTCGCCGGACTTCGAAGGCAGTATTGCCTTCCAGGC
>JBHEPI010000059.1:0-3253 GCA_046260345.1 Marinobacter sp.
CGTCCGGGCAGGTAGTCGCATTGCGCGACGTTACCCATCAGCCGGCCAGCGGAACGGCCGCCAGCGGCAGTGGTCAAATCAAGGCCACCATGGACGGCGCCATCATCGATGTTCTGGTAGAAACAGGCCAGGCGGTGAAACAGGGAGATACCCTGGTGATCCTGGAAGCCATGAAAATGGAGCATCCGGTGAAGGCAGACCGCAATGGTACGGTGGACGAAGTTCTGGCCACCAAAGGCGACCAGGTCAAACGAAGCCAGCTGCTGGTGGAGATTTCCGCCGAAAAGACTACCCCAGAGGAGTCCGGACAATGAGCACAATGAAGAACAGAACCGTTTTTATAACCGGTGGCAGCCGGGGTATTGGCAGGGCCATCGCCCTGGCCTGTGCCAGAGGAGGCGCGAACGTGGTGATTGCGGCCAAATCCGACCAGCCGCATCCGAAGCTGCCAGGCACCATTCACAGTGTCGCGGAAGAAATACGCGCAGCTGGCGGCCAGGCGTTGCCGCTGGTCCTGGATGTACGGGATGAAAAGCTGGTAGGCCAGCGGGTCGAAGAAGCGGCCCAGCATTTTGGCGGCATCGATGCACTGGTGAATAACGCCGGCGCCATCAGACTGACCGGGGTGGAGAACCTGAAGGCCAGCCGTTACGACCTGATGCATCAGGTCAACGCCCGTGCGGTGTTCGTTTGCAGCCAGGCGGCGCTGCCGTGGCTGAAGGAGTCGGACCAGGCCCATATTCTGAGCCTGTCACCACCCCTGAATCTGGACACCCGGTGGTTTGCCCAGTACGGCCCCTAAACCACCACAAAATACGCCATGACCATGCTGAGTATGGGCATGGCCGAAGAGTTCCGCCGCTACGGCATTGCGGTAAACACGCTGTGGCCAAAGACACTGATAGCCACTGCCGCCATCGAGTTTGAAGTGGGCGGCCCGCAGATGATGGCCCAGGGCCGCAAGCCAGACATCATGGCAGACGCTGCCCTGAGCATTCTAAGCCGCTCTGCCGACAGCATGACCGGCCAGTCGGTGATCGATGAGGATGTGCTGAAAGCCGACGGCGTAACGGATTTTGATCACTACCGTTACCAGGCCGGCGATAAACCGTTGATGCCGGATCTGTTTCTGGATTAGCCCCTGGGCCGGTTGTTGTCCCGGGGCGAAAACGAATAATAACGTTCAACACTGACCCTGACGGATGAACTTATGACCCAGCACAACATATCCCCGCGCGACATTGTTCGCAGCCTGCCGGGCATACTCCGGCGCTTTCCGGCAATTGCGAGGGGCTATTACTACTACGCAGTCGGGAATGACAACAAGGAGCTGACACTTGGCACACTGGTGGAGCGCAACGCCAGAAAACACGGGCACCGCTCGGCCATCCTGTATGAAGACCGCAGCATTTCATGGCAGGAATTCGATGCATGGGCCAACCGCATTGCCGGCTTTCTGAAAGCCGAGGGCCTTCTCCGCGGCGATGCCATTGCCATATTCCTGGAGAACCGGCCCGAACTGCTTGCCGTAGTGGCTGGCGCCGCCAAAATCGGCGTGGCCTGTGCCATGCTCAACACCTCACAGAAGGGTCGGGTGCTGGAGCACAGCATCAACCTGGTCCGCCCCAAGATGGTGGTTGTAGGCGAGGAACTCGTGGGCGCCTTTGACGGTGTAAAAGCCGACATACAGACCAGCCACCCCAACCCGTTCCTGTTTCTGGCGGACGCCAACACCATGAGCATTTTTGGTGAAGCGCCCGAGGGCTACGTGAACATGGCGGCAAAAGTCAGTGCCCACCGGAACACCGCGCCTCAGCTGGCTGACCCACCCAGGATGGGTGACCGGGCGATTTACCTGTTCACCTCCGGCACCACAGGCCTGCCCAAGGCAGCGCCGGGCAGCCACCGCAAGTTCATGAAGGCCTACGGCGGCTTAGGCATGATGTCCCTGGACATGAAACCGGACGACGTTCTGTACTGCACCCTGCCCCTCTACCACGGCACGGCACTGCTGGTGTGCTGGGGCTCGGTGCTGGCCGGCGGCTCCGCCATCGCCCTGCGCCGACAATTCTCCGCCAGCGCCTTCTGGGACGACGTACGTTACTTTCACGCCACCACCTTCGGCTATGTGGGCGAACTCTGCCGTTACCTGCTCAACCAGCCACCGAGCGATCAGGACCGTAACCACCACCTCACCAAGATGATCGGCAACGGCCTGCGCCCGTCTATCTGGAAGGAATTCAAGGACCGCTTCGGCATCGAGACCGTGGCAGAGCTCTACGCCTCCAGCGAGGGCAACATCGGCTTCAGCAATTTCTTCAACCTGGACAACACCGTCGGTTTCTCAACGGCGCCCTACAAACTGGTGAAATTCCACGACGGCACACGCGACCCGATTCGCGACAACAGAGGCTTTATGCAGGAAGTGGAACAGGGCGAGCCCGGCTTGCTGATTGGCGAGATCACCAGGAAATGGTCATTCGAGGGTTACACCCAGAAAGACGCTACCGAGAAATCCATCCTGCGGGATGCCTTCAAGAGAGGCGACCAGTGGTTCAACACCGGCGATGCCTTAAAGGAAATCGGCTGCGGCCACCTGCAGTTTGTGGACCGCATGGGTGATACCTTCCGCTGGAAGGGGGAAAACGTGTCCACCACGGAAGTGGAGAACATCATCGACGGCTCCAACATGGTGGAAGAAGCCATTGTCTATGGCGTGGAGATTCCAGGCACCAACGGCAAAGCCGGCATGGTCACCCTGGTGCCCCGCTCCAACGGCAGCGAGTTTGATGTAAACCGGCTGTTCCGTTATCTGAACGACAACCTGCCACCCTATGCGATTCCGGTCTTTGTGCGGGTGACCAGTTGCATCGAGAAAACGGGGACGTTCAAGTACCGGAAGGTGGATATCCAGAAAGCCGGCTATTCCATCGACAATGCCGGGGAGGAGGTTTATGCCTGGTTGCCCGGGACGGAGGGGTATACCCGATTGACCACTGAGCTGGTTGGCCGGATTGATGCGGGTGAGGTTCGGTTCTGACCTGGTTGCTTCTCCCGCGAGCTTTGGCGGCGCCTGCAATTGTGGGCCCTAGCCTGCTTGGCTTGGGGAAAACACCGATGGGAACACCCTCCCAAAAAACGCTTCAAGCACATCCATGTGCGCTTGGGCTCCGCCATCCATGGCTCCGCACATTTTTGGGAGGGTGTTCCCACCGGTGCCGGCAAAGCATGGGAGTTATATCCACATGTTTCG
>JBHEPI010000064.1:0-22253 GCA_046260345.1 Marinobacter sp.
CTGATGGTGGGCATGCAGGGTCTGGGCCTCGCGGAGATGGCCTACCAGGAAAGTCTGGGTTTTGCTCGTGAGCGCTTGCAGAGCCGCTCCCTGAGCGGCCCCAAGAACCCGGACGGCCCGGCAGATCCCATTATCGTGCATCCGGACGTTCGCCGCATGCTGATGCGCCAGAAGGTGCTGAACGAAGGCATGCGCGCACTGGCACTGTTTACCGGGCACAAGCTGGACCTGTCCGTAGCCCACGGCGATGAGTCGGTTCGCGAATCCGCGGACGACCTCGTCCAGCTATTGACTCCGGTGGTGAAGTCCTTCCTCACAGACGAAGGGTTCAATAATGCCAATACCGGCCTGCAAGTGCTTGGTGGTTCCGGCTTCACTACCGACTGGCCGCTTGAGCAGCTGGTAAGAGACGGACGTATCGCCCGCATCTATGAGGGCACCAACGGTATTCAGGCCATGGACCTGGTGGGCCGCAAGCTCAGCCTCAAGGGCGGGCAACTGGTGCGCACGCTGTTTTCCGAGCTGACGACCTACCTCAAGGAAACCCCCGACGCTCCGCACCGGGACGAGCTGAAAGGCGCCATAAAAGCACTCGAGTCCGCCACCATGTGGATCGCCAGCAATGCCCCGAAGGATCCGGAACAGGCCGGTGCAGCGGCAACGCCGTACCTGCGCCTGATGGCCCTGACCGTCATTGGCTACCTCTGGTCCCGCATGGCTGGTGAGGCACAGAGGCAACTGGATGCCGGCGAGGGCAATAAGCCGCTGCTGGAAGGGAAACTGGTTTCGGCCCGCTTCTACTTCGAGAAACTGCTGCCAGAGATCCAGTGGCTGCAGCAGGACATAGAGAGCGGGAAGGACTCGCTCATGGCCTTCGAGGATGATCACTGGGCGGCATGATCCCCTCATCGGATTGGGCGCTTGCTCAAAGGCCACGCTTTTGCGTGGCCTTTTTTTGCAAAGAAGGCTCCTCCAGGCTCCCGATGTTCCAACGATTAGAGACAGCCGGCAGGGCTGGGTTACAATCGGGGCTTTTCCGCGGAGATGCAGTATGACGGGTGACGACTTCCACTTCCGCTTCGGCGGTATCGAGCGGCTTTATGGCCGCAGGGCCCTGGTGCACTTCCGTCACGCCCACATCGCCATTGTCGGTCTGGGTGGTGTCGGGTCATGGGCCGCTGAAGCCCTCGCCCGTTCAGGTATTGGCACACTGACGCTGATCGATATGGACGACATCTGCGTGTCCAACACCAACCGTCAGCTCCATGCTCTTACAGGCCAGTATGGCCGCACCAAAACCGATGCCATGGCGGAACGCCTGCGGGGTATCAACCCGGAAGCCGATATCCGTGTTCACTTCGGGTTCCTGAACACCAGAAACGTCAGTGACCTGATCACGCCGGAAATGTCCGGGGTAGTTGACGCGATTGATAGCGTCAAAGCCAAGGCCGCGCTGATTGCCCACTGCCAGCGGCGGAAAATACCGTTGGTGTGTGCCGGCGGTGCCGGAGGCCAGATGGACCCGACCCAGATCCGCGTCAGCGACCTCAGCAAAACCACTCAGGACCCACTGCTGGCCAAGGTTCGTAACCTGCTGCGCCGGGAGTACGGCTTTTCACGCAACCCCAAACGCCGTTTCGGAATCGAAGCCGTGTACTCCCTTGAACAGCTCACGTATCCTGCAGGGGAGGGTGAGGTGTGCCTGCAGAAGCCGGCCACCGAAGGCCCGGTAAGGCTGGATTGCGCCTCGGGATTTGGCGCCGCCAGCCCGGTCACCGCCAGCTTCGGTTTTTTTGCAGCGGCCAGGCTTCTGGCAAGACTGGCACGCAGGGCGGAATCGGATAACGCAGTGACCACTCCGGCCGGTCAACAGAACTAACCCACGACTCAACGGAACTGACTCCAATATGACCGTCAGCACTGTCTTTCTGCTTGCCTGTATCGGTGTGCTCTCCCTGTTCTGCCAGTGGCTCGCCTGGCGCGTTCGCATGCCTGCGATCCTGTTTCTGCTCGCTGGCGGTATTGCGGCTGGCCCGTTATTCGGCTTTCTGGATCCCGAGGCAGTGTTCGGAGACCTGTTATTCCCGGTCATTTCCCTGGCAGTGGCCATCATCCTGTTCGAGGGCAGCCTGACCCTCCGATACGGAGAAATCCGTGGCCACGGCAAGATGGTTCGCAACCTCATTCCCGTCGGCTCTGTCGTCACCTGTTTTATCGGCACCGTTGCTGCACGCTGGATCCTGGATGTGTCCTGGGAGGTGGCGCTGCTGTTCGGGGCCATATCCATCGTTACCGGGCCGACTGTTATCGCTCCCCTGCTGCGATCGGTCAGGCCGGACGCCAAGCTCGCCAACATCCTGCGCTGGGAAGGCATCATCATTGATCCCGTCGGTGCCCTGCTGGCGGTTCTGGTATTCGAGGGCATTGTGTCCTGGGGCCAGGGCAATGTGTTCGGCCATTCCATGTATATCTTCGGGAAAACCCTGGCGGTGGGCTTTGTGCTTGGTGCAGTGGCTGGCTGGCTTAATGGCATTGCCCTGCGCAAGCACCTGCTCCCGCAGTATCTGCATAACGCCGGCACCCTCACGTTCATGCTCGGGGTCTATGCCCTGTCCAACGAGATGGCTCACGAGTCTGGCCTGCTAACCGTGACGGTGATGGGCATCTGGATGGCCAACATGAAACAGGTGCCGATCGACAGCATTCTGGAGTTCAAGGAATCTCTCAGCGTGCTGCTGATATCCGCGCTGTTCATTATCCTGGCAGCACGGGTCGAATTTGCCGCCATTGCCCAACTTGGCTGGGGCCTGGTATTCGTGCTGGCGCTGCTGATGCTGGTAGCCCGTCCGGTGAGCATCTTCCTGTCCGCCATCGGCACCAACCTCAACTGGCGGGATAAACTGTTCCTGAGCTGGATTGCCCCCCGGGGCATCGTCGCCGCCGCGGTGTCTGCCCTGTTTGCTTTCCAGTTGCAGAAACTGGGCTACGAAAGCGCTGGCGCCCTGGTGCCGCTGGTATTCATGCTGATTATTGCCACCGTGACCCTGCAGAGCCTTACCGCCCGGCCGCTGGCCAAGCTGCTGAAAGTGGCCGAACCGGCGGAATATGGTTTTCTCATTCTCGGCGCCAACCCGGTAGCACGAAAAATCGGGCTGGCACTGAAAAAACTGGAGGTGCCGGTCACTCTGGCAGATACCAACTGGGAAAACGTCAAGCAGGCGCGAATGGAAGACGTGCAGGTGTATTTCGGCAACCCGGTGTCCGAACACGCGTCCACCCACCTTGACCTGACCGGTATCGGCAACCTCTTGGTAATCTCCCCCTACAAGCACATGAATTCACTGGCGACCTATCACTTCCTGGACTGGTTCGGAAAGGATTCAGTGCTGACACTGGCCGAAGGCGATCAGGACCAGAAGGCGAGACATCAGACCGCCGAGAAAATCCAGATGACCCGGGGGCTGTTTGGCGGGGTGAGCTATGCCAAGCTTGCCAGCCTGGCCAGCCAGGGGTATTCGGTGAAAACCACTCAGCTCAGTGATGAGTTTACATTTGACGACTTTCTGGAAAAATACGACCGCCAGGCCATCGTGCTTTTCGTTCTGGACACCCGTGAGCACATCACGCCGGTCAAGAGTATCAGCGACATCAAGCCCGAGAAAGACTGGACACTGGTCAGCCTGGTGCCACCCCAGGCGCGCAGGGAACGCAAGGCGCGGGATACCGGAGAGGCTGCGGAACCCACTCCGGGCTGAGGCTATCAGCGGGTGCGGCAGTCAAGCACCAGTTTACCCCTGACGTGCCCGCCTTCCAGAGTGCTGTGCGCGTCGGCGACCTGCTCCAGCGGGAAGGCCCCGTCAATGTGGACCCGCACATCGCCGTCTTCGATCAGTTCAGCGATCTCATCAAGATGGAAAACATCCGGGCGTACCGTCATGCCATGGGCTCTCAGACCCAGAGCTTCTGCCGCGGTAATGATTTCGTCTGCAGTTACCGTGGGGACAGTCACCAACACGCCGTGCTCACTCAGGGTGTGCAGGGAGCGCTTACCCGTTTCACCACCCACCAGGTCGAGCACCATATCCAGACCGTAGCATTCGTCCACCACATCGGTGGTGTGGTAATCAATCACTTCGTGAACGCCAAATGCAGCCAGGAAATCACGGTTGCTCGCCGATGCCGTGGCGATAACGTGCGCGCCCCGTTCCAGGGCAAACTGAACCGCAAAATGCCCGACGCCGCCGGCCCCGGCGTGGATCAGCACTTTCTGGCCCGCCTCCAGTTCCGCCACTTCAAACAGCGCCTGCCAGGCCGTCAACGCGGCCAGTGGCAAGGCGCCCGCCGTTACCAGGTCCAGTTCTTCGGGAACAATGGCCAGCTCGTCGGCACGGGCAACAGCATACTCAGAGTAGCCTCCGCCGCCGGCAGGAAATCCGACCATGCCCATTACCCGGTCACCGGGCACCAGAGTCGTTACCTCCTGACCAACAGCAATGACTTCGCCGGCGGCATCAAACCCGGGAGTCCACGGCAGGCGATCTTCAATCTGCCGCGCGACGAAGCCCAGACCCTTGCGCGTTTTCCAGTCAATGGGGTTCAACCCGGCGCCGGCTACCCTGAACAATACTTCATCAGCACCTGGCTCAGGAATCGCAGAAGACTCAATCCGCAGTACGTCGGCATCGCCAAAACGATCATAAACTACCCGGCGCATGGCGTTGCCAGCATTCGTATCAACGGTGTTTTCCATGATGTTCTCCAGACAGCTTCAGGGACAGGACAGAATCATTTGTTCAGACTAGCAGAAACTTCAGTTTGTGGTATCAAAGCCACGACCTCCAGGCACCATGGCCTCACCGAGGATCCCGGCGAACTCCGCAGGCATCCGCGCAGGTCGCTGGCTCTTCATGTTGACACAGGCGTGGGTGGACACTGCCCGCACCAGGGTCTTGCCATCGGATTCCCGTACCAGCTGGAACTGGCGAGCGGAGCGAAAACGCCCGTCAAAGCCTGTCAGCCAGGTACCGAGAACCAGCCGGTCGCCGGCGTTGGCGGACGCCAGGTAATCAATCTCTGTGCGGGTAATGGCCATGGCCTTGCCGGTTTTCTCATGCAACGCCCAGGTCATCCCCAGGCTGTCGATATGCTGCCAGCTGATTTCTTCCAGCCAGCGCACATACACCACGTTGTTGGCGTGGCCCAGCCTGTCGGTGTCCTCATCACGCACCTCAACGGGCATGATGAACGGCTCGGGAAGATCCCAGTTCAGCGAATTGCCCTCACTCATTGTTGCTGTCTCCGAGGCCCGGAATGGCCGCTAACGCTAACCGGCCGATGCGGTCGTTGTGAAGTGAACCAAAGTAGAGGTAGCCACCATGGGGATTCACCGAGGTAATTTCCTGAAGGTGAGTGCCACGGGTGTCATGGAGGCTGGTAATCACCTGTGCCTGCTCGTCCAGCGCCACCACCAGTCCGTATTGCTGAGGCGTCGGCAGGAACCAGTCCGGCAGTTTGGCCAACAGATCTTTCAGCCAGGGCTGACGGTGCATGGCATCCACCCGGGGATTCCTGAGCGTGGGAAAAGCCACCCAGTAGCGGCCTTCATCGTCGACCGCCAGGTTATCCGGAAAACCCGGCAGGTTGTCGGCAAACACCTCCGCCTGGCCAGGATTGCGGCCGCCAATCCAGTACTTGAGAATGCGATACTTCCAGGTTTCGTTGACCAGCACGTACTCACCATCCGGCGACACCGCCACACCGTTGGCAAAATGGAGGTTGCTCAACAGGACCTCGGTTCGTCGCGTTTGCGGGTCATAACGCAACAGGCGCCCGTGAGGGCGCATCTCCAGCAGATCCAGCAGGTATTCAGGCTGACGGAAGCGGGAACTGGCGTCAGTGAAATAGATCCGGCCGTCCGGGGCAATGTCGACATCGTCGGTAAAGCGAAACGGCAAGCCCTCTGCCTCCCGGGTCAGCAGGGTGACGGTCTTGTCCGGTGCGATGGACAGCAGCCCCTTCCAGGAATCCGCTACAATGAGGTTGCCGTGCCGGTCAAACACCATACCCAGGGGCCTGCCCCCCGTCTCCAGCCAGTTCTCAACCCGGCCATCCGGCCAGACCCGGGCAATCCATCCGTCCTGAGTCCCGGTGTAGAGCACGCCATCCTCATCCACGGTGGTGTCTTCCGGGCCGTAGACTTCTCCCCTGGCCAGCAGGTCTGCCAATCGCAGGCGCTCATTCGGGGCCAACTCCCCGGTCAGCGGCTGTGGCGAGGGTGCTTTCCAGGACTGACTGTTAATGGGGGACGGCGACAACAGAAAACTGCCCAACACCAGAAAACCGATCAGCAAAGCTCCCAGAAGCCACTTCATAGATGATGCCTGTTCCTGTCAGATACAATCCTGCCACCTTATCAGACACCCGCCCCGGGCTGAACTGGCGGCCTTTACTGCAACCGGCTACATCCGTCGGCCGCTGCCATCATTCAGCAAGGAACCGTCGGCAAAGCGCTGCAAAGCTGTCAGGCTTTTCCGCATGTAACCAGTGTCCGGTGCCGGAAACAATGCGCAGATCGGCATTGGGAAAGCGACGGCGAATCTCGTCGCGATGCTTCTGCTGAATATAGGCCGAATCAGCGCCCTTGATAAACAGCACCGGGCCTTCGAACGGTCCATCACCTTCCGGTGCCTGGGCAAGCTTCGGGTAGCATTGTTCGATTACCGGCAGGTTAAGCCGCCAGCGATACAGCCCGGGATAGTCGTTACGCTCGTTATCGGCCACCCGCACCAGATTTTTCAGCAGGAATTGCCTGACGCCGGGTTCTTCAACGTACTCGGCGAGCATGCTGTCGGCATCCTGCCGTGAGCGGATCGAACCAGTGTCGATGGAAGTCAGGCCCTCCAGCACCGCATCATGGCGGGGGTGATAGGTCACCGGTGCGATATCAGCAACAATAATCCGGTCGACACGCTCAGGCGCCTGCAACGCCAACTGCATGGCAGTCTTGCCACCCATGGAATGGCCCAGAATGGCTGCCTTGTCCAACCCATGAGCATCCATGTAGGCCAGCACATCGTCGGCCATGGACGGATAGTCCATGGTATCTGTATGGGGAGAGCTACCATGATTGCGCTGGTCCAGTGCGTGAATCTGCCACTGGTCCTGCAACCTGCGGCTGATCCCTCCCAGGTTCTCCAGCGACCCGAACAGGCCATGCAGCAGAATCAGTGGCGAGCCTTCGCCGGTAATGCGGTAATTGAGTTCAACACTCATGGACAGGGTCTCCTGTAACACCGATAAGCCGACTACATTACCATCGGTGAGCACAGGCACAAGGGGAATCAGACGCGAAAGTCAGGTCCCGCAGGCACAAAAAAAGCCGGAGCTTGCTCCGGCATCAGGTCATGAATATCAGTAGTCTCTGATCAGCAGTAATACATGCTGTTCAGATACTCAGCCAGTGCGGCAATATTGGAACGCTCCAGTTCGTTGTGGGGTACAAAAATCTCCTGTTCCACGAAAACACCTCCTGTTTCGATCTGTGCGGATGAGAATCCTCATTCACTTAATGCTATCGTTATTACAGTGGTAACCCATTGACAGGCTGTCCCACAGGCTTGACATTTTGTATCAGCCTGCATGAATTCCTGTTAACCAATAAACAAAGGTGACCGTGAACGCTCCCCAGGCAGACGCCACCACATCGCCGCTGGTTGCAGCTTCAAGCACGCTGGCACTGGTTCACTATCTGGACCGGCAGGGGGTGCTGGACCTTCCCGCCGTGGAGAAGATCACCGGGTACCCTCAGAAAGAACTGACCGATCCGGATCTTCGCATCGCCGCTGAAAACCATTACCGGCTGTGGGAATACGCAGAGCAGGTCACCGGCGACCCGGCTGTCGGACTGCATGCCGGCCAGGTTATCGATCCTGACCGCATGGGTCTGGTAGGCCATGTATTCTTCAATTGCGATACCCTGGGCGAAGCTGTTACCCAGTATGTCCGCCTGCACCGGCTGATCAATGAGTCCGTTACGCTGAGTTTCGAGCAGGCCGGCGACCAGGCCATTCTGACCTGGCAGGCGGATTCTCCGGGGCACTACTGCCGTCAGGATATGGACCGGACACTGACAGCGGCCCTGTGCCGTACCCGGCACTTCATCCATCCCTCTATCGTCGCCGAATGGGCAGAGATTGCCCACCCGGAACCGTCTTACGGCAAGGAATACCAGCGCCTGCTGGGCGGGCGGGCCTGTTTCGATTGCGGCACCACCCGGCTTGCCTTCAACAGCCGACACCTGAGCCATCCGATCCCCCACCGCAATCCCTATGTGTATTCGGCGGTTCTGAAGCAGGTTAACTCGCTGCTGACCCGCCTTCAGAGCCGGCGTACCTTTGGTCGCAAGGTCCGGCGACTGATTTCCCGCCAGATGGCCACCGAACGCATCGATGCCGACACCCTTGCAAAGCAGTGTCATATGAGCCGACAAACCCTATACAGGCGCCTGAAGAAAGAGGGACTCGGATTTCACGAACTGGTGGAGGAGGTTCGCAAGGACAAGGCCCTTCGCTACGTTGCATCGGACCATTACGCCCTGGGTGAAATCGCTTTTCTGCTGGGCTTTTCCGAGCTCAGCGCCTTCAGCCGCGCCTTCAAACGCTGGACCGGGATGGCACCAGCCCAATATCGGGCTCACCACCAATGATCCTTGCGGACGCCTCCTGGCTCGCTGTCACCATCGGGCTGCTCTACCTGACTGCAGCTGTCTGCATTTACCGAATACTGATGACCTACCGAACAGTCCAGAGTGCGCTTGCCTGGATCCTGGCACTGATTGGCCTGCCCTATATTGCAGTCCCCCTGTTTCTGCTGTTCGGGCGCAAACGCTTCGGGGGCTATATCAGGGCACGGCGGAGTGGTGATGCCGAGCTTACCGCATTGCTGAACCACTTTGAGCAACAGGCCGCCACTATCAACCAACAGGATCACGAGCATTTTGATGATGAGCTCCAGGTGCTCTGCAAACTGGGCCGGCAGCCCTTCACCAGAGGCAACCAGTGCGATTTGCTCAAAGACGGTGAAGCCACCTTCGAAGCGCTGTTTGATGCCATGGAAAATGCCCGCCGCTATATCCTGCTGGAGTTCTACATCGTCCGATCCGACAAAATCGGCCAGCGCATCAAGTCGATTCTCCAACGCAAACTCGCCCAGGGTGTGGAAGTGTGGTTTCTGTACGATGACATTGGCAGTGTCTGGTTACCGCGGAAATATCTCAGGGAACTGGCCGCTGCCGGGGCAAACGTTGCCGCCTTCGGGGATGGCAATCTTCGCCGCATGCGGTTGCAGGTGAATTTCCGAAACCACCGCAAACTGCTGGTCTGCGACGGGGAGGTGGGCTTTGTCGGTGGTATTAACCTCGGTGATGAGTACCTGGGCACCGCCATGGACGAAGAACCCTGGCGCGACAGCCACTGCCGCATTACCGGGCCGGCGGTAACCGGGCTGCAACTGGCGTGGCTGGAAGACTGGAACTGGGCCAGCAAGAGACTCCCCACCCTCAATTGGACGCCCACCATGCCTGCCCGTGGCAATCAGGAAGTACTGATTCTGCCAACCGGACCGGCCGATACCTATGAAACCTGTACGCTGTTTTTCCTGAACTGCATCAACAATGCCCGGAAACGAATATGGATCGCATCCCCCTATTTCGTGCCTGACTTCCAGATCATGAATGCCCTGCAACTGGCGGCGCTAAGGGGTGTGGATGTGCGCATTATCATTCCGGAAAAATCGGACAGCCGACTCATCGGGCTTGCGGCATACTCCTACCTGGTTCAGGCCTGCCGTGCAGGCATCGGCATCTACCGGTATCAGCCCGGCTTCATGCACCAGAAGATGGTGCTGGTAGATCACCGTTATGCGGCCGTCGGTACTGCCAATCTGGACAACCGGTCCATGCGGCTGAATTTCGAGATTACCGCCATCAGCACTGCCAGGGACTTCGTTGACGGTATCGAACATATGCTGGAGGAGGATCTCGCCAGCTGTCGGCTGATGTCCGAAAAAGATTACCGCGATCGTTCGATCCCCTTCCGCCTGGCCTGCCGGACCACCCGGCTGATGGCGCCACTGCTCTGAACGCGGCCGCAACGACGGCGTCGGTTTCGGTATGACCATTTTCCAGACGGAAACAATGTGAGAGTATTCCAGTACCATTGAGCCAGCACGCTGTAACGAAGCAGGACCATGACCACATTCAAACCCCGCGAAACTCTGACCGAACAGGTTGCACGCCACATCGAAAACCTCATCGCCTTTGGCCAGCTTCGTTCTGGAGAGCGCATTTATGAAAGCGCCATGGCGAAACAAATGGACGTCAGCCACGGCTCAATCCGCGAGGGGTTGCTGTTGCTGGAAAAACGCCATCTGGTGCAGAACGTTCCGCGCAAGGGGGCGTTCGTCACACCACTGGATGAGTTTTTTGTCCGCAGTCTCTATGAAGTTCTACAACTGTACCTGACTCATACTGGCCGCAAGCTGGTACGGCAGTGGCAACCTGCCGATATGGACAAGCTCGAATCCCTGTATCAGCGCATGAAAGCCTGCCATGATAGCAACGACCTGCTGGCCTTTCTGGAACTGGGCATCGAATACACCCAGGCATCCCTGGCCTATGCCCATAACTATTTCATTGTTTCCGCTATCGAGGATCTGTGGCCATCAGCCAAACGCTGCGCCTTTGTCGCTTTCCAGAGTGGGGGAAATCGGGTACTGGAGGACAACCTGATACATGTGCGCGAGTCCATCGATGCTATCCGGGAACACGATGAAGAGCGCCTGGCAGATATCCTCGAAAAGTATGCTCAGCAGCAATGCCGGCTGGTCCTCCAAGCCATTGGCAGCACACCGGCTACCGCCTGACCTCCGGCGCTTCAGTCAAACAGGCGGGTAAACGAAAAACCGAGGCTCAGGTAGGCACTCCAGTCGTCCTCGTTGTTATAGGCAGTGGCGACCTGTAGCGGCCCCATAAAGGTTTCAACCCCCGCAAACACACTTCCGGAATGCAACAGATTGTTCCAGCGGGCATCCCCCAAAGACGACCAGGCATTGCCGGTTTCGAAACCCACGCCGGCAAACCAGGGTACAAAAGGCCCGCCAAATTCCTGCCGGGCAAAAACGCTTGCAAGGGCAGCATCTTCACCCGCCACCTCGCCCTGGCTGTAGGCCGACAACCGGCGGAAACCACCCAGCAACACCGAGTTCTCGATGCCGGCCACACCCCGGGTCACCGCGCTTCCATAAAGCAGACCGGTGAGGCTGGTCTTGCGCCAGCTGGCGGTGCCCAGGGCCATTACGGTAACCGAGTCGAAGTCCCGGTCAGATCCCAGCCCGGGACGTTCGACCCGGCCACGGATCCCCGCAAAACCCCCGGATTCGGGAAGAAAGGTGTCGTCCAGTGAATCGTGGACCAGCCGCAGGTTCAGACTGCCACTCTGGATTGAGCCGGAGGGCGCCACAGGTTGCCCAACCTGCTCGTCGACCGTGGCGTACCCACGCATGTACTCAAGGCGGATTTCCCCGTTGACCCCCAGCTCGGTTCCCACCGCAAGATCCAACTGGCGGCTGGTTATATCCACCTCTGTAATGCGTTCACCCTCACCGTCGAACGCACTCAGGCTCTCCCGGGAATATTCACCTCCAAGCGTCAGAAACCGTTTGAATCCGTAGTCCAGAGGCTGAAACCATTCGGTCCGGACCCACGGCTGGGTGCCCAGCTGAAGCCCGGTTGCCCACTCTCCACCCAGGGCGTTGAGGCCAGTCATACGCAGGGACGTTGCCAGATTGAAGCGGGTTTCGTTCTCGAAGTTGTCTTCGTAATTCAGCCCGAAAGAAAGGTAATTCGGCCCCCAGCTTTTCTCCCTTACGCGGATAACAAGCTCGGTGCCGCCACCCTCTCCAGGCGCCAGGGAATAGGAAACGGTCTCGTAGTAGCCAAGACCATAGATGCGCTTGAGGTCTTCTTCAAGCGCATCCACTCCCAGCGGCTCGCCGCTTTGCTGGCGAATACGCTCGCGCAGGAAGTCCCCCGCCAGGCGTAAACGGTCGTCAATACGCACGCCAGTGATCAGGCCCGGACTGGACGAGTGCGACTGCACCCGGCTGCGGTAACTGAGCCATTCATCTTCTCCGACGCTGAGATGGCGAAGCTCACCGGCGTGTTTGCGGGCACCACTGGCGCCAAGTTCGAACAGTGCCGGCGCCTCGTAGAAATCTGCTGAAGACAGGCCTTCCAGGTCCGGCCGGATCAGTATGTCCCGATCCGTCAGCAGTTCCAGCTGCTGCTCGGTGTTTCGACGTGTCATCATGGTGGTTAACTGGCCGACCACCGAATAGGCTTCACGGATTTCCTCCCGTTCCAGTAGCGGGTCGGTAATGTCCACCGCGATGATGATATCGGCACCCAGATCCCTGGCGACACTGACCGGCAGGTTGTTTGCCACACCGCCGTCTACCAGCAACTGCCCGTCCAGCGTGACCGGGGCATAGACGCCAGGGAAGCTCATGCTGGCACGAATCGCCTCAGACAGATTTCCCTTGCCGATGACCACTTGCTGTCCGGTTTCCAGATCCGTAGCCACGGCGCGGAATGGAGTGGCCAGTTCGTCAAAGTCCTCCACCAGGGAAGCGCTGCGGGTAAGTTCGTTAAGGATGAAACCCAGGTTCTGGCCGGCGATGATGCCCCCACCCAGGTGCAGACCGTCAGCGCGGATGCCGATCCCCGGGGCCACAGGGAAACGCCAGTCCTGGCGTTTGCGCCGGACTGGCTTATAGGCTCGCCCGGGATCATCGCGAAAGCTCGATACCCAGTCCATATCGATAAACCGCTCTTCGATATCATGCACTTCCATTCCGAACGCGTAGAGCGCACCCACCGCGGAGCCGGCACTGGTGCCAACCACGAAATCCACCGGTATATTCATTTCTTCCAGAACACGCAGCACACCGACATGGGCCATACCCTTGGCGCCGCCACCGCTGAGTACCAGCCCGACCTTCGGCCGCCCTGTTTCGGCCAGCACCGGCATTCCCGCCACCACCGCAACCATCAGAACCAGCAATCTCAGCGCTGACATCATCCCGCCTGCCTTTTAGTGGTCGTCCGTGCGGTTAGTGGTCGTCCGTGCGATCTTCATCTGCCAGTGACAAGTGGGACACATCCGGGACAACCGGCGGCGGAAGATCTCGCTTGACGCCCAGTTCGGTGCCCGGGGGAGCCAGGGTCCAGTCGTCCAGGTGCTGGAACATGGGGGCCGGTGCCTCCCGGTGTTCTTCGAGTGTTACGCCAACCGGGTCCAGACTGAGCCCGGACCCGGAGAGAATCCTGTCTACGTTCTCACCCGCCACCGGCAGACGGTCGCCCGGCTCCACTACAACCGATGAAGCCGGTTTGGCGGCGGGAGAGTCCTCCTGAGACCCGCTCTGTTCCGGAGCGGCCCGCCCGGGCGACGTCTGCGCCTGTGGCTCGGCGGCTGGCGCCGGACGGGGCGGAGGCGGCGCTGCGCCTTCCATTGGCCGCACATAGGCCACCATGCCATGCTTTTCCAGCACCGCCCGGTACTTTTCCGCCTGAGCCTCTTCCAGCTTGTTGCGGATAACCACCGGCTGACCACTGAACATGCGGTCAACCTGTTCCAGTGTGGCCTTGAACAGATTTTTTGCATTGCTGCGGGCTGTTGCCGGGTCGGTCCCGGGTGTGCATTCACCTTTGAAAACGAGCTGGAACATGATTCTGCCTCTGCCTGTAACCGTTTTTAATCATGATAGTTGATCCTGGCGGGCGCCGGAAATTCGTGGCTATCCATCGAGGTACGCTGCAAACTGCAAACAATTGAAAAATGTATGCACAAATCACGCAAAATGACCGATACTCTGCAATAATGATCAGTAACTAAATGTTACATGTTTTTACGAGCCTCGACGGACTCACATCACAGGAGTGACTCCATGATCACCAGAAGCATCACCGGCGCTGTCGCTTTTTTGCTGACACTGGCTTCTCAGCCGGTCGCAGCCGGCAATCTGGACCTGCTTCTGAGCAACGTCTTCCCGGACCAGCAAGCCACTTATATCGGCTATGAGAGCGTCGAGCGGGAAGACATACCGGCTTCGTCACAGGTTGACCGCAAATACCTGGTTGTGGACTTCCGCTTCAAGTCCGACCCGGCCAGCGACCAGCTACAGGCCAGTGTTCACAAGGTCTGTATGGCACTGCTGAAAGACCGGGAGCTGATTCAGTCGCTCTCCGACTCCGGATACGACATGGTCGCTGTCGCCTTTAACCGCAAATCCCAGTACGACTGCCTCTGAAGCAGGCTTACTGGTCCCGGCCCAACAACCGCGGGAACGCATCCAGCGCGCTGTTCACGGAGTCCAGGTTAAACGCTTCCACATCCGCCAGCAGTTTCTCGCCATAGCGGGTAACCGAAGCCGAACGGAACCGTTTGCCCCACTCCAGTAACCGCCGGGCAAAATCTTTCATCTGTTCCGGATCGCCGCTTTCCCGCACCGTTTCCCATTCGTTTCCGAAGTCTCTGGCCAGTTGTTCCCGCAGCCACCCGCGCTCCTGCATACTCAGGGTCTGGGCCAGCAATCGTTCTGACTCTTCCGGCGCCCCTTCCTCTTCAGTCTGTTCTTCTGTCACTTCCACCCGCGGCAGGGTGACGGTAAAGGTTGACCCGACACCGGGTTCGCTTTCTACCTTCAGCTCTCCACCCATCATGCGCACCAGTTTGCGGCTGATGGCAAGGCCCAGCCCAGTGCCGCCGTAACGACGGCTGTTCTGGCCTTCCTGCTGCTCGAACGCGTCGAAAATCTGCTCCTGCTGATCCGCGGGAATACCAATGCCGGTATCGGCAACCGTCACTTCCAGGCGGTACCATCTGCGTTTTTCGGTATCACCTCCTGCAGAAAATTCTGTAACCTCGGGTTTGCACGGTGTAGCGGTGGCACGAACCGTCACACCGCCCTCGTGAGTAAACTTGATGGCGTTGCCCACAAGATTGAACAGCACCTGCCTTAACCGGGTTTCATCCAGCATTATGGCCACCGGCATTCTGGAATCAACGCTGACCTCAAGGGAAATCCCCTGTTCGGTCGCCCGCAGATCAAATATATGCCGTACATCGCTGAGCAGCCGTCGCACCGAAACGGCAGAATACTCAAGCCGCATTTTACCGGCTTCGATACGGGACAGATCCAGGATATCGTTGATCAGCATCAGCAGGCTACGGCTGCCCGCGCGGATCGCATCCAGGTAGTTCCTCTGCTGAGGATCCTTAACCGTGTTACTGAGCAAGTCACTGTAGCCGATCACCGCATTCATCGGAGTGCGGATTTCGTGGGACATGTTGGCCAGGAACTCGCTTTTCGTCAGGCTCGCCGCCTCGGCTTCACGGGCCAGGCGCTCCGCTTCCAGTTTCGCCGCCCGCAGTTCGTCCTCGCTTCTGCGTAACGCGTTTTCCGAACGGATTCGCTCATCCACCTCCCGGGATAATTTACGGTTCCAGTAAAGGAAGATCAGCACCACCACAATGGCAATAAGCACAATGCGGCGCACAACGGTGTAATCCGTCTCCTGCTCGATATCCAGATGAATCCAGCGGTTGTAAATTGACTCGGTTTCGGAAGCATCCAGGCTGCCCAGCGCCTTGTTGAGTATACGTTGCAGTTCAGGCCGTTCCTTGCTGACGGCAAATCTCAATTCATACTCATAAGGGGTAATACTGGTGATTCTGAGATTGGACAAGCCCAGACGCGCCACGGTATAGCTCACCGCCGGAATGTGAGTCACCATTACATCGAGATCCCCGTTGGACAACGCCAGTAACCCCTCTTCGACGGAAGGCACCGGATAGAGGTCAAGATCCGGATGATTGATCAGCAGATAATCGTGCCCGGCCTGTCGGTTCACCACACCGACACGTTCATCTCTCAACTCCCGCAACTCACCGATAAATCTGCCATCGTCGCGAATTGCCAGGGCGATAGGAACGGTCAGGTAGACGCGGCTGAACAGGAACTCATCCTGCACTCTGGGGGTGCGTGACAGCGCCGGTAGTATGTCCACATCCCCGGAACGTAGCGCTGATTCGGCATCGGCACTGTCAGACATGGCCTCACGGTTGAAGCGAATATTGAGCTGTTCTTCCAGACGGGCGACCAGATCCGGCACGAGCCCGGTAGGCTGACCATCCTGGGTAAACTCGAACGGTGGCCAGTCCGGCCGGAAGGCCATGGCAAGATCGGGGTTACGCTTGAGGAATTCATTCTCACTGGCTGACAGGGAGATGGCACTCGTATCCTGTTCCGGAAGTTCGGTTTGCAACCACGACTGGCGAATGGCCCGGTGTTCGTTGTGATCAATCGCCAGCACCGCCTGGTTGAGAACCCGATAGACCTGACCTTCCCCCGACCTGACTTCGAGCACCACATCGACCGACTGATGGTTTAGCAACGCGGCCATCCCGACACCGTTTACCATGGCAGACTGGAGATAATCCGAAACCACGGGAACCGGTCCCAGGAACGCATCGGCCTGACCCGACAGCAGCATACTGACCGCTTCACTGATGCTGGCAACGGGTACCGGGGTAAAACTGTCTACCGGGTCGAGCAAGGCGAACTGATTGGGGTCATTGGTAACCAGCGCAACACGCGCATCCTCAAGATCCGACAACCTGCGAATGCCTGCATCGCCGGAATTGACAAAAATACCGTAGGTCAGGTTCATCAGTGGTGATGAAACAGCAACGTCGGATGGTGCAGGCTGACGGGCAAGGCGAGTGGTCAGCCTGGCATCCAGACTGCCATCCCTGAGTAACTCTTCCAGCTGCGCCTCGCCGGCAGAAACCGGTTCAATCGCCACATCCAGTTTGTCAGAAATCCGGTTGAGATAGTCTATAAATATACCGGCCAGCTCCCCTTCCCCGGTATCAAATGCGAGGGGCACCTGGGAGTCGCGAACGCCAATGCGGAAGGCCTCACGGCCCTGCAGCCACTGCAGATCGTCACTACCGAGGACCGGCGCGGGCGATGGCTGGGGAGGCTCAGCAACGGACGTACCGGATACCAGCAGGCAGTTGGCTACCAACAGAAAATAAAAGGCAATCCTCACTGGATATCCTCACCGGTTTGTCTACAGTTCAGAGAACCATACCCGTAAATTCTTCTGATTGCATTCAGCGGGTTACCCGATTTACCGTGCACAGACACGCAGTTATCGACCAAACGGGAGAACCAGTACGATGGACACAAGCAAGCACACGTTCAGCGCCCTTTTTGAACAGCTGGGCATGCCCTCTGACAAACAGAGTATCGAGGATTTCATTGCGAAAAACGCCCCCCTTCCTTCGGAAATTGCGCTGCAGGATGCACCTTTCTGGTCCGAAAGCCAGTCCCACTTTCTGGAAGAAGGCCTGGAAGAAGACTCCGACTGGGCGGAAATCATTGACGAACTCGACGCGCTGATGCGGCACTGATTTAACCCTCAGCGGGCCCGGAGCCGCTGACGAACACCCTGTCACGCCCGGCATCCTTGGCCAGATAGAGAGCCCTGTCCGCGCGATCAAAAACCTCGTCCTCATCGTCGCCTTCGACAAATTCGGCAACCCCGGCAGAAAATGTCACGGATACCGGTTCGCCCCGGAAGTGAAACGGCAGCGCCGCAATGTGCTCCCTCATACCGTCAAGAACTGATCTGGCGGTTTCCGATGGCGTTTCCGGCATCAGGACAACGAATTCCTCACCCCCGAAACGGGCAATAAAGTCCGTGGTTCTAAGCCGGTCACTCAGGGCCTGGGCCACCAGCTGTAACACCCGGTCGCCGGCCTTGTGGCCGTAAGAGTCATTCACCCGCTTGAAATAATCGATATCAAGCACGCCGACCGTCAGTGGATGACGGTAGCGTTGCCAGCGTTGAAATTCGAACGCAAGACGCTCCTGCCAGGCCTCCCGGTTGGGCAACTGGGTCAGCACATCCCGCAATGCTTTCCGACGTTCTTCTGCAAGTTCGTCTTTTACCTGTTCCGAATGCGCCTCAACCGCCGCCAGTTTTTCATGCATCAGTTCCAGCTGACGGGACAGGTTCTGCTCACGCTCCGACTCCTGGGTACGAAAGCGCTCAACGGCACCACCGATAGATTCAAGGTGCTGCCCCACCGATGCCTTCAACTGGCCAAAATCGGCGCTGGACTCCACCTTCTCGCCGAAACTTTGCAGTTCATCCCGGATTTCACGATCCAGGGCCTCGGACGCGTCCAAACGACCAGCCTGTGCCGCAGACTGATCTGAAAAACACTGGCGCAGCGACTCCAGCCGCTCATCCAGGCGCCGAAGAAAGTCTTCAAACTCCCTCTGGCTTCGGGTGACCGCGGCGATCACAAGCTCCGCAACACCGTTCAGCCCCTCGCGCAGTTCATCCCAGTTATCACTGGTCAGAAGCGACTCCTGAAGCCGCCTGGCCCTGGCTTCAGACATCGGTTCAAGAGAAACCTGGCCCAACATATGCCCGAGCAACTCACCAACCCGCCGCGCAATTCTCAAACGCTGACCGGACTCATCCGCCTCACCCTGATCCAGCTCTGTTTCGGAAGGCCCCGGCTGTGGCGACTCGCTGCCACCAGACGCTTCAGGTGCCTCGGAAACAGATCCCCGGGAACCAAACAATCGACCCAGCATGCTGGTTCTGGCAGCCTGCCCCCCGCCTCCCGCCAGCCCGCTTTCAAGGACCCCGGCAAAGTCCGTTAGCCAGGCGGTAAAGTACAATTGCAGGGTTTCCGGTTTACGAAGTTTTTTTTCCAGCTCCCGAATGCGATCCTTGCTACTGGCAAACAGGCCATGGGCGCGAAGGGCGGACAACAGTTGTTCCAGCGTCGCCCTGATCTGGCGGGAAGATTCCGCTTTCTGTTCGTCCAGGGCGGACAGCTGGCGGTCGATCTGGTCCTGCAGCTTGTGCCAGCTCCCGGAATCCGGAGCCTCCTGGCGCAGCTCGCTGCGCAACCGCGCCAGCAAGCGATCCAGTTCCGGAATCTGTCCCTCGGAAGCCAGGCTTGTACGAACCAGCATGCGCTGGAGCTGATTCCTCTCGCTGTCCCACCGGGATTCGCGTTCTTCCGACGATTCAAGCGCCTTCAGATACTTTTCCTTCCAGTGTGAATCCGACGACATTCAACTCTCCCTGACTTGCTTCCGGCCACGACGGGCACGCGGATGGCTCTGGTCGTAGACCTTTGCCAGATGCTGGAAATCGAGATGAGTATAGACCTGGGTCGTCGCTATGTCCGCATGGCCCAGCAATTCCTGCACCGCCCGCAAATCACCACTGGATTCCAGCATGTGACTGGCAAAGGAGTGCCGCAAAAGATGAGGGTGCAGGCGTTGATCCGCCCCTTTGGTCAGGCCCCAGCGGCTAAGCCGGGACTGGATGCTGCGGGTGCTTAACCGATCTCCGCGGCGGCTTACGAACAGAGCACTCTCGCCCTCGGGAGCCATGGCCTGTCGTACCTCGAGCCAGCGGTTCAGCGCTTCAAGCGCCTTTCGTCCCACTGGCAGGATTCTCTCTTTACTGCCTTTGCCCAGTACCCGCACCTCGCCACCACGAGGGTCCACGGAGTGCAGGTCCAGCCCGGCCAGTTCCGACAGCCGCAGACCCGATGAATACATCAGTTCGAACATGCTCAGGTCGCGGATTTCCAGTGGGTCGTCAGGCGTCGCATCGAGCAGATGGGTGAGCTGGTCAACGTCCGCCACCCTGGGCAGGCGACGGCCAGCCTTCGGAGCCCGGATATCAAGAGCCGGATTATCCGTGGCCAGCCGCTCACGCAGCAGGAATTCGTAAAAGCGGCGTATCGCGGACAGGTGCCGGGCGATACTGCGACCCCCAAGGCCCTGGCGGCTCAGCAGGGCGACGTAGCGCCGCAGGTCATGGCTGGTAACCGCCTGCCAGTCGGGGGCCGGCTGTTGCCCTACCCAGACAAGGAACCGCCTGAGGTCATCTCGATAACTGCTGCAGGTGCGCGGCGAGTGCCGTTTTTCCGAGGACAGATAACGCAAAAATCCGTCCAGCGGCTCTAAAAGCCCGTCAACCGGGCCCATCTCATCAGCAGCCGGGTGCATGCTCAGCGAGACTCCGCCACCACATCCGTCACCGGCACTGCAGCGGTATGCCGCTGAAGGATTGGCGGCAGCAACCGGCTCAGGGTATCGCTGATGTAAGTCAGGAAAAGCGACCCCATGCTCTGATCGAAATACCCGGTTTGACAGCTGCCAACCGCGAACACCCCGACCAGTTCGTCATGCCGCAACGGCATCAGGGCAACGGAGGCGATGGGCTCCTCCCTGTCAGGAAACAGGAAGCTTCGTTCGCTTTCGCCGAACTGACCACAAACCGCACGATCGCCTTCAAGCAGGCCACCAAGGCGTGCTTTAGCCACCTCCGGTGCGACCACATGCAGGGCACCCTGTGCCGCCGCAGGTAATTCGGAATCGGTAAACAGAATGACGGACGCCGCATCCAGGCCAAAATCACCACGGATGCTGTCATCAATGGCAGCCGCCATGTCGTTCAGGTTGCGGGCTTCAATCACCTGCATCAGCAGCCGCTTGCTCTTTTCGAACAGCCGGTCGTTATGGCGGGCAATGGATACCAGTTCGACCAGTTCGCGGCGGAGCGTATCCCGTTGTTCCCGGAACAGGTGCACCTGACGCTCCACCAGCGATATGGCGCGGCCGCTGTCATGGGGCAACGTCAGGCTGCGCAGGAGCTCGTCCTGTTCAACAAAAAAGTCGGGATTGTCACGCAGGTACTCTGCAACGGCTTCCGGTGTGAGCTCTCCGGCCTTCTTGTGGGCCGTTTGGTCTGTCATGCTGATCTCCTGATGGTCAGGGCTTTGGTGTAACGGACTGGCGATGGCGATTCGGCTGCCGTTGATGCCCCGGCCTTGTATCGCCCTGGCGCGTGTTTTTGCGACGTCGCGGGGACTGTTCTCCCGGCAGGCGAAGCTGACCTTCAAAAACGCTGGCTGTAGGGCCTTCCATCATAACAGGGGCCCCCTCGCCCTGCCATTCAACCACCAGGTGCCCGCCTTTGAGTTCCACATCCACACGCGGATCGAGCAGGCCCCGCAGACACCCTGCGACAACGGCTGCACAGGCACCACTGCCGCAGGCCATGGTTTCGCCGGAACCGCGTTCGAACACCCGCAAGCGGACGTGGGTGCGGTCAACTATCTGCAAGAAACCGATATTGGCCCGTGCGGGAAAGCGGGGATGACTCTCCAGCCGGGGACCAAGCTCCAACACCGGTGCGGTGTCCACGTCATCCACCAGCAACACCCCGTGGGGATTGCCCATGGACAAAGCACTGAGCTCGACGGTTTCGCCGCCCACCTCCACCGTGTAAACATCCTTGCGCCTGTCAGCGGCGAAAGGAATCGCCGGGGGATTCAGCTCCGGCACCCCCATGTCTACCGTTACCATGCCGCCGCGGCCAACCCTGAGCTCAATCACGCCTTTAGCGGTCTGCACCCGGATCACCTTCTTGTTGGTCAGGCGCTGGTCGCGGACGAAGCGGGCAAAGCAGCGGGCACCATTACCGCATTGCTCAACTTCCGAGCCATCGCTGTTGAAGATGCGGTAGCGGAAATCCACGTCCGGCAGGCCCGGGGGTTCAACTACCAACAGCTGGTCGAAACCGATGCCGAAGTACCGGTCGGCAAGTTCACGAATTGTTTCAGGGCGCAGGCGGAACGGCTGGCTGATGGCATCCACCACCATGAAATCATTTCCCAGACCGTGCATCTTGGTGAAGCTGAGCATGGGCCCCTGCCCGCGTCGAGGTTGACTCATCGCATCATCCTCTCTCATTCCGGCAAACAGCTTTCAGGACCAAGCTGCTCTTCCAGGGTTTCCCGGCGGCGCACCACGTGCATCTGGACGCCATCCACCATCAGTTCCGGTGGACGATTACGGGTGTTGTAATTGGAACTCATGACAAAACCATAGGCGCCAGCGGAGCGAACGGCGAGCAGGTCACCGGACTGCAATCGCAGGGGTCGATCCTTGCCAAGAAAATCACCGGTTTCACAGACCGGCCCCACCAGATCCCACTGTTTTTCTTCCACATCGTTACGAGGACGGGCAGGAATGATGGATTGCCAGGCGCTATAGAGCGCCGGGCGGATCAGATCGTTCATGGC
>JBHEPI010000093.1:0-13609 GCA_046260345.1 Marinobacter sp.
CTCCGGCGCAACGACAATATAGCGACGATCAAAGTTCTGTGCGGCCTTGATTGCATTGACGCTCCAGCCAAGCAGGGCGATATAGCCCTTGTTCGGATCTTTCGGGGTTTCAGTGCCCTTGACCGACGGCATTTCCGGATCGCGCCAAGCCAGTACTTCTTGAGAAAGTGTTGATTCAGTTGTATTCGTCATTTATACGACTCCTTCTTATTTGCGAAAGAGGGCATTGATCACAGCAGCCAGTTTTCAGATCAGACTACGGTTTCCAGTGCACCTCAAAGACGGGTGGCAGGCCTTGCACAATGCGATTTGCCCCCTCACATCTTCGCGCGAAATATATTCCCAATTATTGGCTATGCATACTAAATTCCGGGTGGATTACACTTATAGGTAAACCCCCATTGAGGTCAACGCCCCTGGGCCCCGCGGCGCAACCAGTCATGCACAAAAGCCAGCTTTCGACGTGCTGTCTCAGACAGCACAAACGGATAAATATCTGACAGACCCATGGACCGGTTTATGTGATTGACTCGCGCCACCAGAGTGGAAGCGACGTGCACCAGCAACGCGGTGTCCGGCTCGGAATACGGGCCCCAGTTATGCCCGGGCATTTCAGGGGAAACCAGGCCGGTTGCGACGAAGCTGTCCGTAATATCTGTCAGGTGTAACAGATGTGCCACCGTCTCCGCCCAGTCTTCGTGAGGGTGTGCCGAGGCGTATGAGGTCAAGTAAAACAGCTTCCAGTCCCGGGAAGGGCCTTGCTCATAATGTTTCTTAAGCGCAGCTGTATAGTCGACTCGCTCATCCCCGAACATTTCCCGGAAAGCTGTCAGAAAATCCTCGCGCAAGCTCAAACGCCACCAAAGCATATGGGCGATTTCATGGCGCATATGGCCAATCATGGTCCGATAGGGCTCATCCAAGGCTTGTCTACGAGAAACACGCACCACAGGATCAGCTTCCGACACACTGATTGTCACAACACCGTCGCCATGGCCCATCGCTGCTATGGTGTGGCCATCAGCAAGCATATGAAAAATCGGCCTGGTGCCGGGATCCTCTGGCCTGAACCAGTGCCAACGGCCCAGATTATCAATGACCCAACGCTTCGCCGCTTCAGTCTCCGCCCAATGCTCAATGGCATTGGGTATTTCAGGATCTGGCGCCAGCGCTGTCATGGCGCAAGAGCGACAAAATGCGCCCTCTTCAGGGGCAATCCAGTTGCAGCCGATAATGTCACGGTTGGCGCAGAACGGCGGCATTGGCACAAAGGCCCGTGCCTGGGGATCATAGGCGACAGGCGTGCCATCGGCGGTGATCAGGTTGTGGAACCACAGCGTTCCCGAACCAACCGGATTAGTAAAAATCAGCATAGACAGAGAGCTCCAAAAGGTAAGCCAGATCCGTCAAAAATTATTTTCTCGACGCGCTAATCTAGACGCTTTTTGTTCGCAGAACTAGCTATACTTCGCTGATAAACCGACCATTTTTATTAGGAATATACGTATGACTCCGGAACTTCCAGAATTGCATCCGTTGAAGATAAAAAACGACGAAGCGACACCCTCTTCATGGGATTTCCAACCCGGGACAAGCGTTGTGCTTCTGGCTCCCCAGCGTGATCGCAATGCTATAGAAAAAACGCCTTGGGCCGATCTTCTGACCCAAACACTCTCAAGGTACCCGAAAGCTGAAAACCCGGTGTTTCTTTCCACGCCTAATGGTGGACGTGCGGCGGTTGTCTTTGTGCCCGAGACTATCCCGACCTTCAAAGCCCTGACACTGGCCCGTAAAGTTGTTGGCCCCTTGCTGGCCGAGCGGTCGGCTGAGCTTAATGTCATTTCCTTGATGGACGGTGATGCTTCGGCCAGCGCTATGGCAGAAGCACTGCTAGCGGCCGTACACGCAGACCTGTTCCAGTTGCCCCGAATTTCTGGCAAAGCCCCTGAACCGAAAATTCTTGAGGCCATCCACTTTTTCGGGGATTTCAAAACCGCCGACTTCCGATACGCCCAGGCGACGGCCGAAGGCAACAACCTGGCTCGGTGGTTAACCCATTTGCCGGGCAATTACCTGACGCCGGGCATTTACCGGGGCCTTGCCGAGTCTCTGGCTGCCAAAGAAGGCTGGGAAACCCATTTCTACGACTGCGACGAACTGGAAGAACTTGGCGCCGGTGCTTTCCTCTCGGTTGTAGAGGCCAGCCCGGTCAGGGACGCTGGCATAATGCACCTGAAATACCGCCCGGCCGGAGCCGACGATAAACCTCTGGCGCTGGTCGGCAAAGGCATCTGTTTTGACACCGGTGGCAGCAACCTCAAAGTTGGCGGCAGCATGCTGGGCATGCACGGTGACATGCAGGGCAGTGCTGTTGCGCTTGGCGCCTTTCTTGCCATTACCCGCCTGGAATTCGATCAGCCGGTGGATTGCTGGCTTGCTCTGGCGGAGAACCACATCGGGTCCCGGGCAGTGAAATGCAACGACGTTATTACCGCCCTCGACGGCACCACGATTGAGCTGATCAACACCGATGCCGAGGGGCGAATGGTGCTTTCCGATACCCTGGCATTGGTTTCCAGGGGTAAACCACGCGCCATCATCGACTATGCGACGCTGACGGGAGCCGTCGGAGCCGCCTTAGGGCAGCGAATGGCCGGTGCCATCACCAATCGCCGCGAGTGGGTAGAGCCGATTATCCAGGCAGGAGAACGATGCGGCGAGCGGGTCTGGCCCTTCCCTTATGAAGACGATTACGACGAGGACCTACAGTCTCAAGTTGCAGACACCTTGCAATGCCGGACAACAGGGCCCGGCGACCACATCTATGCGGCACGCCTGCTCGGGCGCTTCGTTGACAAGGAGATCGGGTGGGTTCACGTTGACATGGCCTCCTCTGGCACCCACAAAGGTGGCCTGGCCCAGATACCAACTGATCTTCAGGGTTTTGGTGTGCGTTTTGGCGTGGAATGGCTCATGAAGGAAACGCACGGTTAATTCTTGAAGACTTCTGTTTCGACGCCAGGCATTGAAATAGAAAGTCGAGCCAGCATATATAGGACGTCGTACTTTTTAAACCAACATAAGCGCTATCTTACTGCAATTCTTAAGAGGAGACACACAATGTCTAAAAGAGACGAGTACGCTGCAAAAATGAAACAGCAGATCGATGAGATGAACCAAAGTATCGATGAACTGGAGCAGAAAGCCCGGAACGCCAGTGACGCAGCCGAAAAAAAATACGATGAGCAGGTTGACAAGTTACGCAGCGAAGTCAAGCAGGCAAGAGAGAAGCTTGATGAAGTGGAGTCCGCTTCCGAGAGCAAGTGGGAGTCTGTGAAAGAAGAGGCTGAAAAGGTCACCAACGCCCTCAAGAGTTCCTACAACTACTTTAAGTCGCAGCTCTGAAGCGTTAATGTCGCAGAGAGGTTTGAGGCCAACCGGGCAAAAGGGGGCGTACGCCAGCACGCCTTAGTGCCTCACGGCCTCGAACCGTTAGGTCGGTGACAAAGCGAAACTGCATTCTCGGGTCGACCGGGTAAGCACGAAGCGTGTATTTCGTACCCCAGGTCTCCTCGCGGATGGCCACGACGACGGGCTCGTCGAGGCAGAGATAGGGGCTTGTTAGCGCCACGTTTTCCAGCATCTCTCGGGCCCGAACTGAGTCATGTTCCGGGTGAACATGGAAGCTGGCGCTGCATTGCAAGGTTGGCGTGCCATTATTGGCGTTGCGCACAGGTGAAGACCACAGCTTCAGGTGCGGTACTGTGATGTAATCATCATCCACCGTGACCAGTGCGACAGTCCGCATGCCCACGTCCACAACCTCGCCATAATGACCGGCATTGCCAGAAGAAGTGCAGCCACAAACAATAGAAGGCGAACCAACGGCACAGAGGCCAGAAGAAAATGACGGAAGCTGCCATGAAGACGATTGGCCAGCCAGGGTAAACCGCGCTGGCTGGCGATGATCAGCAACAGGGCACCGGAAATGATCAGCTCCAGCATCGCGGCTTGATCCAGATTATTGAACAAACTTGCGAGTTCGGATGAGCTATCCACGGGCAATCCTCAGAACCCGTCGGTAAGGTAGGTGCGTACGCGCAAAAACTCACGTACGGTGGCATAGGCCAGCGAGGTGACCTGCCAGCGTTCGCTGTCGTGGGCCAGCAGCCCAAGAGCCTGACTGTCACAGCCAATAATACCCGGCCCCCACTCACCTGAAAACGCCCGCTCCATTAAACCCCGCAACAGATCCAGGCCGTTGGTGTGGCGCAGAAAACACCGCTCAAGTGCTGGCAGCACCCAAAGCTGCGTGCTCCCCTTGGGTAGCGTCTCCAGCCAGGCGCTGTCGCCAGTGAGCATCTGCTTCGTGTCAGGTGGTTGCAGCACGAATGCCTGATGTTCGGCCGCCCAGTTCTCAAGTATCGAGGCATGATCGCAGTATGGCTGGCAGACTAAGAACGAGGGCGAGTTGTCTTAGCTCTCAGAAGCGTTTACACCAGTTTTGAGGCCGCCTCCCTGAACTTCTGTGCTGCAGGCCTGCGCTAATGACCACGCTGCCAATGACCAGTCAATCGGCGGCACGATGTTGGCAAGACGAACATTTGTCAGCTTTTTAGCTCGGCCTCGGCACGGAAACCTCGACTTCCTCGTCTGAGCCACTCAAAAAGCGGTGCAGCGCCTTCCAGCGTTTCCTTATCCGGCTTGTCCGGTCGTGCGGCGGTACGGTGTAATCCTCCATGGGAACAAGGCACCACGGGCTCGGCGCCGACGGATTGTCCTTGGGTTTCCAGCCATCGTCTTGCGCGCTTCTCAAATCTCCTCACGTACCTGCGCATAAGTAAGCGCGGCGAAAATGCCCGTGCCACCCAGAACGTTCCCGGCGAAGGCAGGCAGGATGCCCCCGAATGTGGCAGCCGCAATGCCGAGCTCCCCCCGGACAACGAGGATGAAGAGCTCGGTCGAACCAGCCACCACGTGCGACATACCTCCGAGCCCGATCACGTAGGTCACTATAATGATCATGAGCACCTCGCCTGCGCTTTCCATGCGCGGCAGAATCCAGACCAGCGCTGCGATCAAAAACCCCGCAGGAATACCCCAGGCGAAATGCTCCAGGGCCGCTGCCTCGGCGTAATGGCGCGAGATGGCAAGAATTCCCTCGAAGCGGGCCTCCGGCACGATGTATCCATAGACGAGTACTAATGCCGCCGCCATGCACCCCACGAGATTGGCCGCGAAGACGATGCCCCAGAGGCGTGCCGTTTGGTAGAAGGACCAGCGTGTCGGCGCAATCAACAGCGGCAATATCGGCGTTATCGTGTTCTCGGTGAACAGCTGCATTCGACCCAGGATCACAATCAGGAACCCAACCGTATAGCCAAGGTTCGAGATGCCTGCGGCCCAATCGGCTGGCGGCAGTATTGACGCAAGAAACCCCTTGCACAGAACCGAGGTGCTGATCGCCAGCCCGGCCGCGACACCAGACCACCATAGCGCGCTGATTGGCCGTGAAAGTTCGTGCTCGCCCTCTCGTCGGATCGCTTCAAAGATGACCGACGAGGGAACGTTCTCGTATTCGTCTGCCTGTTCTGTCTCGTCGCTGACAGGATCGGTTTTATCGGACATGCATCGTAATCCTTTAATGGCCGGTCTCAGGGACAGTCAGTTTTTTACCTGCTTGCTATAGAAAGGTTCCAGGACCGGCTTCAGCCCTTTTGCATCGTCAATGAACAGCTGCAAATGGGGGAAAGGAATCTCAATGCCGGCTGCATCCAGCGCCTCTTTCACCTGCTCCAGAATGTCGGCCATGATTCTGGGCTGCACATCCAGGTTGTCAGGAGTGATCCACACCTTAACCTCAAGGTTCATCGATGAGTCGCCCAGGCTTTTGAGCACAACACGAGGCTCTATACCGGCACCCTGCAGCACCTCCGGATGCGCCCGCAAAACCGGCATAAGCACTGCCCTCGCGGCCCTGGCAGATTCTTTATAAGCAATACCCACCGGAATATTGAGCCGTGTCACACCTTCTGCACTGTAATTAATGATGTCCGAGGACGCCACACTATCGTTTGGAATCATCGTGAATATATTGTCCCGGGTGCGCAGCCAGGTGGTACGCAAGGCAATCTTGATCACTTTGCCGTCCTGCCCATTGATAGTCACCCAGTCACCGATGCGAAACGGCCGCTCAATCAGCAGAGTGATACCGGCAATGAAATTGGAGAGTGTCGATTGTGCCGCAAAGCCGACTGCGATACCGACTATCCCCAAACCGGCAACGATGGAAATCACATCGAATCCAAACTGGGCGAGCACAGTTACCAAGACCAGGGTTGTAACAAAAACCGAAAACAGATTCTCGACCAGTTGACGGATGGAGGGATCCACTTGGTAGCGCGTCATGCCATCCTTGACCAGCCGTGAAACAACCAGCCAGGCCACATAGAATCCAAGGGCCATCAAGCCGGCCCTTGCCATCGCCTTGAGAACCTCAGGCGAAGCGCCGAACTGTGCAAGAATGACGACCAACGCACCCAGCCCGAAAAGGTAACGGAGACTGCTGCGCACTTGCAGGAACAAGGGCAGTTTGGCTCGCCGCCTGCCGAGCAAAATCCGGAGTACACCTATCAAAACCAGATAGGCTCCAAAAAATACGGCCAGGTAGAGTACAGAGAGAAGAAGCTGGCTGAGTATCTGTGCCAGAAACTCGCCCCACTCCATATCATCGACAGACAGGGTCTGGAAGGCATCACCAATATTGCGCCGGAGCTGTCCGACCAGATCATCAAAGAATGTTTCAGCCATGAAATTGCTCCGCCTGCTCTCCCCGCGACCTACCGCTTATGTTTATCAACACTTACAGCCCTGCCACAGGTATGCGAGGTCTCCACCTTTTCCGGTCTGTTCAATCCGGTGAATTGCATATCCTGAAAACTGCATTCCATCGTAAACGGATGCTTGCCGATACATGAACCAACACGCTTCGAATCTCAACGTTTCGGAGCGCGCAGGATAAACATCGCGGCAACGGCGAGCAAAACGATGGCGCCAGCCTCGTAGAGAATGTTCAGAGGATCCATCTCCTTTCCCTGCAATACAATCAGGCGGGCAAGAGCGGTGATCGCAATAAAAATGGGATAGATGAAGGGTGACCCCTGCCCGGTGTAGAAAACCGAGACCATGGCAATCACTTCTGTGTAGAGGAACATCAGCAGGATATCCGCCAGCTCGACGGTTCCACTCTGGTAAACGCTGACAACCTCAATGCTGGCAGCAACAATCGTCAGCAGCGCAGTCAGAATCAACATCAGTTTTTCGGCGATCCGGAAACCCCCGACCGCAAGAACACGTTCAGCGTCGCTCATGGCGCCAGCGCCAGGTTCATGCGGTTCCTGATCCTGATTTTGTCGATCACGTTCAAAGCCTGAGTCTTGCATAACTGCACCTTATAGCGCCAAATTACTGAACTTGCGAAGAAGCTTTGCAATGACTATAGACTCGAAATGCTTCACCGGCACGGTAAAATAAAACTGTCCCGCTTTAATCAGTCAGGTTGACATACCCCAAAGTTAATTAGAGGCTAGGGCACCATGTCCAGAGCTAAAAGCGAATCCGAAGACAGTGGGAGAGGCGCGCCGGAAGAGCTCGTGAAGTCACTTGACGCGGCCATCAGCCGCCTTGCTGAACTCAATGCCGTTGAAGGCGTATCGCCGGTCTTCGAGGTAATTGAGGCAGCGCAGCCCCTGATGTTCAGCCCGGAAGGCCTTGAGGCTGTCTACCAGCGCGTGCCCGCCATTGAGGCGGCCGGGTTCTTTGGCGGCAGCGACTGGGATTATCCCCAGACGCTGGTGCCCTCTCTTGCCGTACGCACGGTGCGCCACGGTGATCCGACCGCAACGCTGGTCGAAAGCCTGAGCCAGATTCGCCTTCTGGCGGTGGCCAAAGGTGACTTCACTCATCCTTCTGTCTCCCCTGAACACGCCCATCACTTTCTCGTCCAGGTCCTGGCGATGAATCTCGACCTGGTAGTCAGTGATCTCCAGGAGAGCGACCGTCTGCGGCCCGACAGGCTCGGTTATGCCGTTCAGAATCTGTATCACTACCTGCTGCGGTACCTGGGCTACGAAAATCTGCTGGAACATCTGGTGGCCGAAGTCTGGCGGATTCTGGCGCAACGCCCGGTCCAGGTCGATGGCGTCAAACAGATGGTGACCCAGATTTCAGTCTGCCTGGAAAAACCGGACGCACTGGGTGGCGAAGTTAACGACGATGCTCTGCAACTGATCAACGCCTTGTTCAGCCCTACTGAAGGTTGCCGCGAAGATCCCGGCTTTGATGTCTACATGGAACGACTGGCGGAAATGGACGACGCCACCCTGCTGCAGGAGGCCATCGCCTTTGCCAGGGCCATGCACAGCACCGGCCTGGTGTCAGCCTACATGCCGGTGTTCATACGCTACCTGCGTGGGCGCTGGAACGCCTTGATTCCCACGGCTTTAGGCTTGAGCCACACCGGCGCCGACGCCTTTCACTGCTACCCGGCACTGATACACGAACTGATTGATAAAGCCCTGTTCCCCGAAACCAGCCAGTGCGCCTATGGCCTGGCCATGATGCTCGAACGGGGCATTCTCTACGCGCCTCCCGTCGCGCCTTCCCTGTGGCGGCAGATAAGACTGACGCTCTGCGATGCTGCGGCCCAGAAAATCGTAGCCGTGTTCGGGAACAGTCGGCCCCCGGAATGCTTTCTGCTCGCCGACGTGCTCAATGTGCTCGGGCGCCCGTTGGGCATCGGACAGGGCAACTATCCCACCTGCCAGTCAACACGTGCTTTGTCCATGTGGGCCTACAACATGCCGGCGGAGCTACTTCGGATCCTTGCCTGGGCAGCACGCGACGATGAAATCGTGATGCGTTTCGAAGGCAACAGTATTTCTTCGCGGGATCTGGGTGCCGGGCTGGCCAGCGAGCCGCCGGTGGATGTGGATGCCGTTTCACTGCTAACGGTGCCGCACCTGGATCGCATCTATTTTGAAATGGGCCGTCGCAGCGTTGGCCGCGGAGAGGATCCACACAAATGGGTCAATGCCGAATTCCACGGCGATCATGTGGGCCACGGATTTTGTATCGCCGTGGACGTGTTCACGGGTGGTCTGAAAGACTTCGAAGGGTTTATTCGCGATTTTTACGCCGCATACCATCCTTTCTACAACGGCAACATCCCGGTCATCAATCCACAACCGGCCGGTATTGCAGTGACCGACAGCGCAAATCGCTTTCTAGGCTGGCATGCCATCACCATTCAGCGGCTTGCGCTGGACTCGAACGAGGTTATGCGCGTCTACTTTTTCAACCCTAACAACGATAGCGGGCAAAACTGGGGGCAAGGCATTATTACCTCAACCCAGGGCCACGGCGAGCTTTACGGTGAAGCCTCGTTGCCAGTGGCCGAGTTCGCTTCCCGGTTGTACGTGTTTCACTACGATCCGCTGGAAAAAGGCGAGCCGGGCGATGTACCGACCGACGACGTCAACCGGGCCATGCAACTGGCCCGAGACAGTTGGGCCTCGGAGCGCTAGATGACCCCGATGCAGAAAGAATACCTGCATTCAGACAACAATAAATAGTCCCGCTTTTCAGCCCGCATTCAGGTTAATCTGCTTTGTACCTGTTGAGGCGAATTGTCCACTTTTACCCTTGCTTACATACTCAATAGCCCCGCCAGACTTCAAAAAAGCAGCCGTCTGCTCCTCAATTGTGGCAGTCGTCAATGTCGCTTTTACGGGTTTCTTGCTCATCATATTCTCCAGAATAAGTGCCGGCTTGTTCACCAACTTCAAGCAACCATGATACCCGAAACAGGAAAAAATTGTTTGGAAAGAGAATCGCACGTTAAGGGCGAACTCGATGAAAGGGATCTGCCCCACTTTTTCCAGCCGCCTCAGCCTGAAAGAGCCAAAAAGGGTCACTGGTGCAATAGCGTCTATACTGCCTAGAACACAGCACCGGGAAACTGTCGAATTATTGGAGCAACGTTTGATTTCCGGGGCCGGCAGATACGCAGGCAGATTCTGCAAGGAGCATTCATGAAACCGTTTCGACTGAACAAACATGGAAAGCTGGTATTTCCCACAAGCATCTTTACCGAGCTTGATTTCTCGATCATCACCGACCTCAACCAGCTCGAGGCGATCATTCGGCGCGACTTCGAAGTGAAGGCTCCAACCGGCACGGAAATCGCCGAGCGGGCGGCTGCGGGAAGCTATGCAACGCGCTATGACCTTTTGCGCGACATCGGCTTGCACCTTTTCTGGGCAAACCGTTACGCGCTGGTGATGTACAACAAGCAGCCGATGCGCTGGCGTGACGTTCCAAGGAATCGCGACGATGTCTTCGTCCCTCTGCTACAGCCCTGGGAGGGGCGGGCAGCCAAGACCGCAACTGTCCGCGACGTTTACGCGCAGCTGCCGGCGAAGTGGAACGCAACAGCTGAAGACGAGCTGTTCGACAGACTCTTCGACTGCTTTTCAAACAAGCTTTATCACGCAACGTCACTCCCGCCGATCAAGGCCACGATTGCCGAGGCGCTCGCCACCGCCGACGCCAAGACGACCACCCTTGGCAACTATAACCCCGACCACCTGCGCTACAGCATCGACGACATCCTTGATATCTCAGACGAGCAGGCCGAACTGGAGGCGCTCCGACGCTGGTCGATGGTGCTGCACAACCAACAGCCCTGGGACCGGAGCCAGGCCAGGCTGAAACCGTTGGCCGAGATGCAGGATGATGACATCGTCGTGCTGTTCTATCCGAAAAACCGCCACGTGCTCGAATTCATCAACCGCGAAAAGCATGGCACCACCGGCGCGAAGCAGGCGCCGACGCCAGATCCGGCTGTCGAGCCCGTAAAACCCTATCCGCCGATGGTGATAACTGACGATGCACCGATCCAGCCGAAGATCGAGGCGCTGGCAGTCCGCAAGGGTGAGGTCATCTGCTCAAACGAGGATGTGGTCCGGAACTCCCCATTCTCGTGGTCACCGATGAGCGCAGAGGAAATCGCCGACAAAACTGGCATCGAACGACGCCGTTATACGGCCGAGCCACTGGAAAATATCGCCCTTGAGGCTGCGCGGGCGGCCCTGAAACATGCCGGTCGCGGGGCCGGCGAAATCGGTGCAGTGCTGTTCTGCTCCTGCACCTCGAGCCGACTGATTCCGTCGACCGCTACCTGGCTCTCAGGCCAGCTCGGCATACTGCAGACCCACTGCTCGGCCGACATCGTTGCTGCGTGCGCCGGGTTTCCGTATGGCGTCTCTGAGGCAGTTCGCCTGCTGCGGGAGATCGAACGCCCGGTTCTGCTGGTAATGGCCGAAAAGTTCTCGGACAAGATCGGCAATGCCCGACCATCGCGGATGATCTTTGGCGACGGAGCCGCCGCCGTTGTGATTGCGCCGTCCGAGGGTGAGCGTGACATTCATGTGGCCCAGACCTATGCGAGCGGGCCCGCCAGCCAGGTAAATTCCATCATCTGGCCGAATCACGATTTTGACAACGACATCACGGTCTATGGCCCCGAGGTCAAGGCGTTGGTCAAACGCTATCTGAAACAGATGATGGGCGAGCTTTCCCAACTCGGACTCGAGATCGACATCATCGTGCCCCATCAGGCCAATAAGACAATGATCATCGAAATCGCCGAGCCCCAGGGAATCGACGCCAAGGACATTTATTTCAATATCGCGGAGGTCGGCAACGCCTCTGCGGCGAGCATCCCGATCGCGCTGGCCGATGCCGTCTTCGACAGGGCGATCAGCAAACGGTCGCTGGTCTTCACACCGGGCTTCGGCGCCGGAGCCGTCGGCGGCTACGTTATCCTGTCGCTGGACCCGGCGATGGTTGCACCGGAAGTGACCTCTGCCCTCGCCATGAGCCCATCACCGACGGAGGCACATTCCTCGATTGAAGATATCAAAAAGGCGTTCCACGAATGAATTGTCAGATCAGAAAACAGCCAATAAGTGGACTCGCTCTGAATAAGATTTACACCTTCTCACTGAAAATACTGCAGGGTGTTGTGATCAGTTCTCCTCATCAGTCTGGCGGACACTCTGCTCTGCTTTCTGCCAAGCCTCGGAGAACTGATCGAAGGCATCGTTAAAGCCTTCCTTCATGGATTCCCAGGTATAATCGGCACTGTCCTGCATGCGCTGGTACCACTCAGTTACTCGCGCCCGTTCCCGGCGCAGGGACGCCAGCGCGGTCTGCGCCTGGGCCCGGGCTAGCCGGTCAACCTCATTCCAGTCCTCCTTGAGGCGATCCTCCAGAGTCGCGGTGCGAGCATCGATATCACGAAGCACTTCGTCGATGTCCGCCATCAACCGTTCCCGCCGCTCGGCGGTGAAATCATTCAACTCCCGGTCAAGGCTCTGCACATCCTGGCGCAGCGACTCCACGGTCGCCGCGTCTTCATCTTCCGCTGCCTGGCCCTGGGCCAGTGGCATTATCATGGCCAGCAGCAGGGCGCTGGCCTGTAGTCGCAATGGGTTTCGCACAGTCTGGTACCTCCTTCGAATAGTAATTGAAAATCTCAGTCCACCAGGGCGCCGTTGACGATGGCCCGCAGCTCCTGACGTATGGGGTAAGTCGATGACGGGATCAACTGGGTCATGAAGATCATCACCAGTTCCTCCACCGGGTCCACCAGGAAATTGGTACTGGCCAGCCCACCCCAGCCATACTCTCCTTCCGAGCCGTTGATCTGGGACTTAGCAACATCGGTCTTGACCGAAAAGCCCAGGCCGAAACCGGTGCCGGCATACGGGGTCTCGCTGAACAGCCCGACTGACAGGCCGGGCAGGTCCCGGTTTCCGGGCAGGTGATTGCGGCGCATGAACTCCAGGGTCTTGCGGCCGATAATACGTTGCCCCTGGAACTCGCCGCCCTGGCAAAGGGCCTGGGCGAAACGGAAATAGTCGTCGATAGTGGACACCAGGCCGCCGCCACCGGACAGGTAACTGCCCTCGGTGCGGAAGTGGGAGCGCTTCGGGTCATCCTGAAGCTTCATGCGGGCGTCGGGCTGGTACTCGTAGCAGGCAGCGAAACGGTCGGCCTGCAGGTTACTGACATGGAAGCCGGTATCCATCATCTCCAGGGGCTCGAAGATGTTCTCCCGCAGATAGTCATCGAACGGTTGGTCCGCCAGCAGCTGCACCAGGTAGCCCAGCACATCCGTGCTCACCGAGTAGTTCCAGGTGGTACCGGGACTGAATTCCAGCGGCAGCTCTGCCAGCTGTTCTACCAGGCTATCCAGAGTCAGGTCCCTGCGACCGTCCAGGCCAAGTTCCCGATAGGCGGCGTCGACGTTGGTGCGGCTCATGAAACCATAGGTCAGCCCCGACATATGGGTAAACAGATCCCGGACCGTCATGGCACTGGCGGCCGGCTCGGTGAGGAAATTCGGATAGACCCCGGCCTTGAACACCCGCATCCGCTTCCAGGACGGAATGTACTTGTGGACCGGGTCATCCAGCAGGAAGCGGCCCTGCTCGTAAAGCTGCATCATGGCGATGGCGGTGATGGGCTTGGTCATCGAATAGAT